>JAUXTV010000036.1 GCA_030679025.1 Candidatus Woesearchaeota archaeon | reverse complement strand
AACTCTTGACCAAATTGATGAACCACTTTTTTAGTAAATATTAATTTTTAAACTTTTTACTTTGTTTCCAGAATTCTTCGAAATATGCTTTGAATGAATCAGCAATTTCTTTATTTATTATTTCTAAAGTTATTGGACTTGTTGAAGGAAAACCAATAACCGTAACATCTTTGTATCCCATAATCCATGCTGGTGTATTGATGTTAATCGGCATGTATCTTGCATCGCATAATTTGTAATTATTACGATTTTTTAGAATTTTTTTGTCTGTGTCTGGATGAAATAATAATTTACAGGAGATTCCTGCTTTTGCTCTTCTGAGATGATCTCTTTGCCAATAAGCATGAAAGTGAGCTGGCTGTTCTGGAGCAATACCTAGATAAAAAAATTCATCTCCTTTCTTGAGTTTTTGGTAAATATGTTCATGGACAGTAATCATACCATTAAAACCTTCAAAGAGATTTGCTGTTTGCTGCTTTGACTTTCCCTGTTTGGAAATAAGAGTTGGTAAAAGACTTTCTATCTTCTTTTTATTTTCTTGGAGCTTTTTCTCATTTGTTTCTATATATTCAATTAATTTATGAGGATCTGAAGCTTGAAAGTATTTAGTTTTCTCCTTAGTAATATAAGCCACAAGTCCTTTTTGGATGAGTTTTTCAAGCAATTGATAGATGATGGATTTTGCTACATGTGCTTTTTCAATGATGGGACCAGTAGTTGATGGTCCTAGTTCCATAAGGGCAAGATAGACCTTTGCTTCTCCTTCTGTCAATCCAGCTTCCTGCATTGCATGTATATCCATAGGACTATAGAACTAATCTATCTTCTTAAATCTTTCTCTTTAGTACACCAGTAGTGGTGAGCTAGATATTATATTTACTAATTAATAGTTATTACTCTACAGTAATCATATTTACTGTGACTGGAGATAAACAACAATGACAAGTGAAAAAAGATTCAAGGGCTCAATTGGAACTGAATATGCTCTTTTTGAAAAAGCTTACTCTCACTTCAGAGAGCTTCAGGATGGCGTTGCTGACGAGATTAGCAAGCACACTAATGGAAGAAAAAATGTAAGAGTATTAGAGATTGGTTGCGGACCTGGTCCTACTAGTGATAGAATTCTTGCAAAGAATGCCGAAGTTATACTTACTGCTATTGATAATGAGCAAGTTATGATTAATCAGGCACGAGATCACCTTAAAGACTATGGCGAAAGGGTTGAACTTTTTGAAAGAGATGCTCTAGATTTTCTTAAAGAGACTTCTGATTCCTCTTTTGATATTGTTGTTAGTGCTTGGACTCTTCACAATTTCGATCAGGATTATAGGAAGAATATTTTAAAGGAGATTTTTAGGGTGTTAAAGCCGTCAGGAATATTCGTAAATGCTGATAAGTATGCTCAGGACGATGAGAAAAAACATTTTGAAGATTTTAATTGGTCAATAAAACAGTTTATTGAATGTATGGGCGAGGTTGGTTATCCTAAGATTTGTTATGAGTGGATTTTGCATATGGCTTTAGATGAATCAAAAAACTTGCTAATGAAGGAGAAGGACTCATTAGTTCAATTACTAGAATTGGGATTTTTTAATCCAAAGATTATTTGGAGGAAGAGAATGGAGGCTATTTTAATAGCACAAAAAAGAGGGATGGGAGACTAACATGAAAAGGATATTTAAGAATATTTTATTTGCAGGAACTCTAGCACTTGGCAGTGCTTGTTCGAATTTTGGTTCACATGCTGGTTTTAATGCTGCCTATGTGGGTGTTAACTCTAAGCAGGAAGAGGGATATACTAGAGTATTTACAAACCTTGATGTAGGCAATGATTTTGCTCGAGTGCATGCTCACGGATTAAATGAGATAAGTGGTAGTGATGATAGTAAGTATTTTGGAAGAAATAGTCTCGGGATTGAATTAGGTAATGGGGGTATTGAGGCTATTGTTGAAGCTAGAGGAGATAATGCAGGTCTCTTTAGCGGTCAACCTCAGTATGGTCTTAGGGATAATACCTTTCCTAAAATGCTTGGAGTTGATTATGGTTTTTTTCAAACTACGACTAATGGCGAGGATGGCAATCTTACTCTTTTTTGTGGCAAGAATCTTGGTGGGATAGCTGAAACTCTAAAACCTTTATCTTTTGAACTATTCAACTCTTATGATTATCGAAATGACTCGAAGGATAGTAACCTCACAGAATTTACTGCTGATTGGTCTATTAATAACCATTTAAGTTTTTTTGTGAGACAAGATACTTATGACTTGAATTTTAATGACTCAACTTACATCATCGGCGGAGCAATAAAATTCTAAGTTTTTTATTTTTATCAGAGAATTTTTTAGTAGGAATGTTTATTAAGACCTTTTAACTCTCTCTTCTTATGGGAAAATCTGAAGATAAAAGAAGCATTCTTTTCTGGATTATTGGCGGAACCTTTGTCTACTATTTATTATCACAACTCTATTTTGCCTATCTTTCTTCAATTACTTTCTTTTCCATTATCTTTGGATGGTTTTTCTCTTTGCCTATTTATGTAGGTTTTATTGCAACACTGCTTGATCTAGTGACTAAAATTATTCTAGTTCTGGCTACTCCTTTAATGTATTTGATTATTGGTGGTCTTCTGGGACTGTTAGTGAGATTCTTATATCAAAAGTATAGGAAATGAATTTAGAACTCTATTATTGTTTTGAACTCATTTTTTAAGAGCATATGTACTTTTAGTATATAATTATGTACCAGAAGCGTATAAATTTTATTTCACCTCTTTACTTAACATAAATTGTTCATTTTCTCTTCTCTGATGCACAATCGCTCTCCATTTTTTTCTCAAACCAGCATAGCGCCTACTGAGAATCTTAATAGCAATCAGATATTTTTCTACGGTGTAGTCTTCGGCGCACTCATTGACCAGCATTTTATACAATATAACTTCATTTTTGGTCATCATTTCTTCATAGCTCTTTACTAAGGACTGCATATATTCTTGTATGTCTGTTCGGAGTTCGTTGTTTTGTGCCATAATCGAGTAAATAGCGGGGAGTTTATATAGCTCTGGAGGGTCTTTGAGAAGTAACATTGTTCTACAATCTCTGTCTTCTAATATAAACTTCTGAAACGTGCATACCAGAATTCCATTATGCGACGCCTGAAAGAACGATGATGCCATTCCTCTTTGGTGACTTGCTTGCACTTGCTTAGGTTTTTCAAGAAGATTTCTCGCAGCTCTTGTGCAACTTTTTTATCTGAAGAAAATACATTGAGCTCATAACTATGGGCAAAACTTCGATGCGTGAGATTTGCACTACCTATAGTGAATTCTTTATCATCACAGACCATGGTTTTTGCATGAATCATAGTGGGGTACTGGAAGATTTTCACACCACTTCTTAGAATTCTTGTAAACAAATATTGACTTCCATAATGTAAGAATCTCAAGTTTCCCTGCTTTGGAACGATTACACCGACATCTACACCACGTCTGACTGCTTTCT
>JAUXTV010000033.1 GCA_030679025.1 Candidatus Woesearchaeota archaeon | reverse complement strand
GCCTGGTTAAACACCAGCTTGATCCGCTGATCCAGACGCGCGTAGTGTTCCAGTACGGGGCGCATGGCGGGGTCTGCGTTGGCAGCAACGGCCATGCACAGTTCCCAGTGCGGGTAGATTTGCGCCTGCACCGATGCCACCGCTTGCGCCAAGTAGTCGGGGTTGGGGGCTTCTATCGTCATCAGCACCGAGATCAGCGGCTTGCTCGCCCAAGTCTCAACGCGCTGCGCCAGCCCGGCCAAGTCGGCAGCGCTCGGGGTGGCATAACGGCGCACCCACTCGGCATAATCGTTGCGGTCAAAATCAGCCACCGCCTGCACCCGCCAGGCTGCTTCGGTGCTGTAGCCCGGCTGGTCCCAGGGCGCGGCGATGCTGGCCCACTTGGGCTTGGCTAGGGGCTGCACTTCACCCGTGCCTTGCGTTGACAGATTCGTGGCGCTCACAGCCCCTTGTTCAACCGTGGCTGCAGGCGTTCGGCTCAGCAAGGTTCGCAGGGTCGCCTTCATGTGACGCGACCAGTTCATCGCGCGCCGCAAGGGTTTGGTCACCCGCCAACTGGCCGAATTTTCATAGTCCTGGCTCACCAGTTGATGAATTTCCTGCGTGATAACGGCCAGGTGATGACCGCGCTCGGCCACCACAAAGTTCACCTCTGCCCGCGCCCGGTTAGCCGCCACTTCCATGTGGTGCAACTCATGCTCCAGCTGCTCGACCCGCGCCTCGCACTCGATCAAACGCCTGTCTTGCGGCGCGTAGGGCAGCAAATCGTCGGGATGCCAGTCGCCGCCCGTGCCTGACGCCAGCCACCCGGAAAAATCGCGCTGCGTCAGCGCAAAACCAGCCGCGCTGAGGCTGTTTTCAACAAACTGCAGCCGCGTGAAACGTCGCCCGGTGGCATGCTCACCCACCTGCGGCGTCGCATCCAGCCAGTTCAGCAGCGTGCGGCAAACCGCTTCATCACTGGCCTGCGTTTGAACCGCAAAGTGCTTCAGGCAGCCTCCCACCTCGGGGATGGACCAGCCGTCACGGCTGAGGATGTCTGAGAAAATCAGGGAGGCTGCAGCATCCTGCGTTGAAGTGGTCATGGGCATGATACAAAAGTTGGGTTTTGAGTTGCCATGTCGGTTTCTCACAAAGTCAGTCGGTATTGCTGTAACCGACTGTTGGGTTTATTGGCGATGGTTGGCTCGATCAGGCCTTTGGCCAACAGGATACGGATAACCTTGTTCAACTGCCCCGATACTTCTTTTTGCCCTAGCGCGACAGAGATGTCGCGTTTACCCATAGGTCCCATGGCGAGTAGCCGTAACACCTGGGCTTCCATTGATAAGGCAGACTCTGGCTGCGACTCTGGCTGCGACTCTGGCTGCTTTTGCGCAAAGGTCACCATCACACCACCGGCAAATTCTTTGATCTCGAAATCGATCTCGGGGTAATCCTGCAGGGCCTTGCGGATGCGAATGAAGCCACTGCCATATTTTTCTATCGCATTGGTAAGGTAGAAACCCTCAGCCACCAGTTTGTTGCGCAGGCTGGAGCGGTAATTATCGGCCTGGATATCGGCAATACTGATGCCGCCGTAAAAAGTGCCAGGGCTGAAGATGGTGATCTGGTCGTCAAAGATTTTGATTTGAATGTCGCTGGGGTCTGTGTAGCTGCGGTGAACGACGGCATTGAGCAGCGCTTCACGCAGCGCAGGCAGGGGGTAGGCAAAGCGTTCCTTGCGCTGGATACTGCCGTCAAATTCAAAGGCGACGCTGATGTGCGAGACGATGAATGTCATTGCCTGCTCGACAACTTCGAACAGCGTGTCGGTGAATTGCCGGTCATCAATGATCATGCTGGGGGTTTTGAACCGCCCGATGTGAATGTGGTGACGCAGTGGCTTGGTGGCAAATCGACAGTGATTGGAACTGGCAATACGCTTGTAGTACCGGCCCCGCGTACTGACGGGTTTGACCGGAAACTCGGCCACCTGGATGGACACCACGGTTTTGCCGTTCAACGGGTGCGCGACAAGATCAGGAATGAGCGACGGACTGGTGGCTGATTTGATTTGACCCAGCCATTCGTTGAGGGTTTCCTTGCCCACCGTCACGCCCTGGACGCGGGCCGCATCGGTCACGCCAACCAGCACCGTGCAGCCCTGCGTGTTGGCAAAGGCGACAAGAGACTCGATGCTGGCTTTATCAAACGAGGTTTTGAATTCCAGCGTTTGCGATTCACCAGCGGCGATGCGTTCAAGAAGTTCCGAGGGTGTCACAGTAGTTGGGTACCAGTAATGTGGATAAGAATTGGGTAAGGTCATCCTGTCAAGCGGCGCGCTTGTTAAACGCCCACCACATCGATAAGGGCACTGCAAACAAATCGGCGCCAAATGGCACGACTTCGCGGCCACTGTATAGCACGATACCGCGCTGAAAAAATTGCGGCTCCGTCTCCTTCAAGTGGCGCAGACCATTGAAGTCTTTGCTTCCTACACTAT
>JAUXTV010000028.1 GCA_030679025.1 Candidatus Woesearchaeota archaeon | reverse complement strand
ACTTCTCACGGACCCCTGAAAGGCATTTATATAGGACAGTGATTTTTGTCTGGATGCAACAACAGTATCTAGATTTATTGGAATATCTGCCTGAGAAGATTGTTACTGATAGTGGAAAAGAGTATCCTCTCAATGTTACTTTTGATGAAGAACATATTATGGTTAATTATCATTTGGAAGCTATTGCTCCAAGCGGTATAGGTTTTCAAGAGCATTCATACACTCTTCTTCGATACATTGCTCAAACTGAAGAGACTTTTGAAGTATTTGGTTTGTTGCAGGCTGAGATGGGTAAAACTCCTAATGGCAATCTTTCTTTTCCTAATCATGAATCTTGTATTATCACTAAAGTTATGCGATGGTTTGCAGAGGTATTCAATCTATCCAATGACACTTGGCGATGGAGCGTTAAACTGAATATTAATGAGCCTACAGATCAAGCCTATAAAGAACAAGTTGAAACTAAAGTTATCAATCACTGGATTCAAAGAACGAAAATATCCCCAGAGAAAGCTTATCCCAAGAAAGTAACGTATGTAAATGAAAACTACACAAAGAATAAAATATTGTCTTTCTATGATTATGGCACACTTGTTTTAGAATATAAAAATAAGTTATTTAGCGATATTATCAAACATTTTGTCAAGAAAATTACTTATGAAAAAATCTTGACTTTTGATAAGGAACTGATTAGAGGATTTATGAGGGGTATTATTGCAGGGGAAGGGTGCGTTGATTTTTGGAAGAGGGACAAAAGATATCGAGTATATATTTCCGTCACAAAAGAAGAAGAAAAGGAGATTTATTATCAATGTCTAAGACTTTTAAATATTGACAGTAACAAATATCCTGGGACTAATTTAGTTATATCTAAAAGACATAATAATGTTCAACTTTTAAAACAACAATTACTCACTTTATCTCATGAAAAATATGCTAAATTTTGTGCTATGATGAAACAGTATCAAAACATACGGGAAGAAACAGGATATTTTCAACCTAAAGGCGTGCTAGTCCCTAATAGAATTCCACAAGAAAAAATCAACAAAATTGTTGACCTCTATAATATGGGAGTTACTAGAACAGTTGCAATTGCAGAACAGCTAGGAATAAGCGTCATAAAAGTTAATCGCATTTTAAAAGCAAATGATCTTGGCCGACGACGAGTGAACACTCCGGAATTATTTCGAAAAGAAATTGCTGATTTTGCTAAACAACATTTAACCATGACTCATAAAGAACTTGCAGAACACTTCCATATTCATGAATCAGTCATTAATCGAATTTGTCTAAAATATCAAGTTAAGAAAGGAAATAAATCGTTATGTACTATCCCTGAAGAAAAGATACAGCGTATTATTCAACTCTATAGAGAAAATCCAACTATAAAGATTTCTGAAGTAAGCAAACAAATAGGTGTCAGTGGCACAGTTATTCGAAGAGTTCGCAAAGAAAATAATTTAGAACATTTAGGATACATGCATTTAATTGGCAACAATAATCAAAAATATAAGCTACAAGAAAATAAAGATGTTACTACTTATCGGTAGCTCTTCTGTCTCGCGGCACGTGGCTTAGAATCGTTCGGTTTTGAACTTTCCGCTCTTCTAATATCGGCCACCAAAAGGTTTCTATCATATGCTAAAAAGTCTTGCTTTAACTGCTTATTTTTTGAGAATTGGACTAATCCTTTTGCGATTGCGAGACGTACTGCATCAGCTTGTCCTTGCTGACCGCCACCAACAACATTCACATCAATATCTACTTTTTTAGCAACTTCTGCACCTAACATAAGCGGTTCCATGATGCGCATTCTTGCCATTCTCGGCTCGTAAGTTTCTAAGAGTTGATGGTTAATACGAACTATACCTTTTCCTTCAGCTATAGTAGCGCGTGCTATGGCACGCTTTCGTTTTCCGGATGTATGTGTTGTTTTACTCATTGTTCACGAGGATCTTTTCGACCCATGAGATGACATATTTCTTTCACTGAAATGTATTTAAGATTTTGCATTTTGCTGACGTGGACGCCAGATAAGACTTCTGTTTTTTTGTCTCTGAATTCTTCTGGAACGCCGATGTAACATTTAATTCTTTTGAGCGCGTCTCTTCCTTTTGGCCTCTTATGAGGAACCATACCTCTAATAGCACGCTTGACAAACAAGTTTTCTTTTGTAAAGAAGAACGGACCTGTTTTTGGTTGACCACGATAGACTGCACGATGACGATATTTTTCCACTATTCCTTTTTTGTCACCTGTGATTACTGCTTTTTCTGCATTGATGATTGAGATTTCTTCACCTAGGATTGCACGCTTTGCTACTTGCGCCGCCATTCTTCCTAAGATTAAATCTGTTGCGTCAATGATCATTTAACAAACTACCTTTACGTTTTTTCCTTTTGGATTTTGTTTGAGTAATTCTTCAATAGTGATTGCTTTGACTTTTTTCTTTGCAGCTTCAGAAAAGTTCCACGCAGCTACAGTTATTTCATGATCGATGTCGCCTGTTGCCAAAACTTTTCCTGGGACAACAACAACTTCTTTTGCATTGGTTACGCGATTGAGACGCGCAACATCTACTTCTCTTCGTACTCTTGTTGGTTTTTCTAATTCTGCTGCAATCTTATCCCAAATAGCTACGCCTTCCTTATTGGAGGCAGTTTTCAAAGCGCGAATCAAGCGCTTCAAATTCGGGTTTGTTGGTCCAGTTATTTTTACCATTGTTGATCATGTATGCGGATAACAGGAATCGAACCTGCGCAGGCACTAAGCCACTAGCACCTCAAGTTGGCCAAGTCTTTTAAACTTTCTAGCCCGTTTGACCGCTCCGGCATATCCGCATGACTACGAAATTTTTTATAGGTTATTTAAGCTTTTTTATAAGCTTGTTGAACTCTCCTAATTTTTCATCGAAAATTTTCATTGCTTCTGTGAGCATCTCTTTGATTGATAATTGCCCCCAAGCTTCTGCTGTGAATATGAATTCTTCATCACTGTATTCTATTTCTAAACCATTTTTTTCACAGATTTCTTCATAAGCTTCATTCCATAAAGTGATGTCTTTGATTTCTGCTGAAGAACCTTTTGCTACAAGCATTCCTTTACATTCTTCTACTGCTTTTTTGAGGTTAGCATTCTTTCCTAATTTAATAGATGGATAACCACTATAAGTAAGCAATCCAGGAGAGAATTTTGTATGCACTTTGCCGCTATTTAATACAATAATTCCTTCTGCTTTTATTTCTTGATCTTTTAAGAGTTTAACAATGGGCAACTTTGGAATTGCTGGCTTGACTTTTGGATCTTTTGTTTCAATTGCATCTGCGTATACAGTGCCAGGACCTTTGCCTTTAAAGGAGAATACTAACTGACAAGAAGCACAACCTGCGCCTTTGCATTTACATTCTTCTTTTCTATTGTAGGATTTCAAATCAGTAGTTAATGGGACAAGACCTAAACGTAATGCAACCATTTCATCATAGAGTGCAGAATCATTTCTACTCATGTCTACTTCTTCAATTGCCAAGGTAGGCACTTGCTCAAGCACATATCTGCGAATGGTGTTTGCCATTGCCGGGTTAATTCCATTTAGAGTGAATATTGTTTTTTCTTTATCCTTTTTGATTATTTTTAGATCCATGGTTATACTCTGCGACCTCGCTTTCCGCCTTTCTTTCTACAACGGTCTGTTGGTGTAGCAGTGATTTCTTCAATGACTCCAATGCGTAATCCTGAACGTGATAATGCACGCACTGCTGCTTGCGCTCCTGGTCCTGGACTATTAGGTCCATTATGGCCACCTGGAGCTCTGATCTTGACATGAATAGCATTAATACCTTTTTCTTTTGCAGTTTCTGCCGCCATTTTAGCTGCACCCATTGCTGCTGTTGGAGATCCTTCTAAACGGTGAGCCTTAACAATCATACCACCAGATCCTTTGGCAATAGTTTCTGCACCCGTGATATCAGTAATATGAATAATAGTATTATTGTAACTAGAATAAATGTATGCAATACCCCAACGATTATTGTCTCGAGTCATTATCTTCTTCTACCGCCTCTTCTTGGATCACGACGCTCTCTCTTTTCCTTTGGTGGGCGTTCTTTCCTCTTTTTGATTCTTTCTGGATGTTCTGGATCTTTTAAGGTTGATGTTTCATGGAACTTGATTGCAGGCTCTTCTATTCTCTTTACTAAGTAAGAAGGAATGTCAATAAGGATTCCGTTTACAGTGACATGTCCATGTACAATGAACTGTCTTGCTTGACGCATGGACTGCGCTAATTTTTGGTTGCATACCATGCTTTGCAAACGTCTCTTGAGCATGTCCGCAAGAGTTAATTCTAGAATAGCATCCATATTAGCGCCCTGTTCAATTATGCCTATATTATATAATTTTGCTAACAGCGCTGCTTCTTCTTTCTTACTTTGAGCATCTGTGCGCGAAATTAATGATTTTGCTTGCGCTTTGAAACTACGCAATCGAGATTGCATCTTCCAAATTTCTTTTTTATTTTTTA
Source organism: Candidatus Woesearchaeota archaeon (assembly GCA_030679025.1). Taxonomy (GTDB): domain Archaea; phylum Nanobdellota; class Nanobdellia; order SCGC-AAA011-G17; family UBA489; genus JACOVP01. The sequence continues at coordinate 155 of JAUXTV010000028.1, read as the reverse complement.
AACCAAAAGAACCGAGAATTTTCTTTTCATCTTCAATGCGCTTACGCTGCCACGGATGAGATGGGCCAGAATACTTGGCGCGGATTTTTTTTGGATCTCCCATGTTACTTCTTACCTGCGTCCTTCTTTCCAGTATCTGCTTTTGCAGCAGCTAC
>JAUXTV010000027.1 GCA_030679025.1 Candidatus Woesearchaeota archaeon | reverse complement strand
AATTCTTCCTCTTTTTTACCTATGATCTTGATTGTAATCTTTCTTTTTATCCTTTCAGTAATGAATTGAGGAAACGCATGAGCGAATACTTTCTGCATAGAAATAATCTCTCCTACATGATAGATTATTTTCTTTTCTTCTAGAACATCTTTAAGCACAGCCCTTATTCCTTTTACACCCTCATAGACCATCACTTTAGGTTTTTCCTTTATAGTATTTGATATATCCATTAATTGAGGTATTATTTCCTGCATCAGTTTTTTCTTTTCATCTAGAATATTCACTAATTTTTTTGGATTTGTTGCTTGGAAATACTTTTTTGATTCTTTAACAATAAAACTTACAAGTCCTTTTTGTATTAAACCTTCTAATAGGTGATAAGCAGTTGTTCTAGGAATATCTGCATTTTTTGCTATAGTCTGCGCTGTTGTCTCGCCTGTTTTTATGAGTGCCAGATATATTTTTACCTCATTGTCTGACAAACCAAATTCTTTCAAGCTTGCTGTTAATTCCATCTTCTAACAAATAATGAGCGCCTATATAATTCTTGCTATTGTCGACCTCTTTAGACAACAATATTTTAAGAAGAATTTTATTTACTATTCTTAAGTGAAACATGAGCTTTTCTATTACTCCTCGAAAAAAGAAGACTTACTTGCTTGCGCTCCTCTGTTTGCTTTTACTAGCTGGATATTTTTTCATGCGCTCATTTGTGACTGAGCCAACACCTGAGAAGATTCAAATAGGATTTTTAACACCTTTAACAGGCAATCCTCTCTGTGGAAAATATATGACTCAGGGTCTAGAGTTAGCTAAGCAGAATTATCCTTCTCTCTTTACCAACTATGAGTTTCTTATAGAAGATACTCAATTTAAACCTACTGAAGCTGTAACAGCAGCAAGAAAACTCATAGAAATTGATCAAGTTTATTATATTATAGGGCCTTGTGGTTCAAGCTCAGTACTTGCAGTTGCTCCTTTAGCAGAAGCAAACCATGTTCTCTTATTTACTTCTACTGCATTTGCTGAATCTATTAGTGATGCAGGCGATTATATATTTCGAGCAGCAACGACAGCATCTGATGAAACTCCTGTACTCTCCCAATTTATAGCTGACACCTATCCTTCAAACAAAACTGGTCTTATTTATTTAGACAATGACGCTGGAATATCTTATCGACAACTTTTAACTCAACAATTACCCTCTTTGGGAAATCCTGTAGTTTTAAGTGAAGCTGCAGCTATTCCAGAGACAGACTTTCGCACTGTTTTGTCAAAAATGCACTCTCGGGAAGTTGAAGTTCTCATTTTAGCAACTTTAGTCCCTCAATCCATAGCTATTAAACGTCAAGCAGCAGAAATGGGATTGTCTTTTGTTTTTGTAACTGCAGGCATAAGTTCTGAAAACAGCGATTATCTTGACACTCTTGGCAACTTAGCTGAAGATACTTATACAGTTTCCATGCTTGATTTTTCTGATGCTACTTTAACAACTAATATTGAAGCACGTAGATTTTTTCAGTCTTACGAAAAGCACTATCCAGAGGATATTCCCACAAGAGATACTGTTCAAACTTATGTTACTACACTCTTGCTTCTTCGTGCTTTGGAACGTTGCGGTGATACGGTTGACTGTGTTCAACAAGAGCTTTACTCCTTGAAAAACGAACAAACAGCACTGGGAACTATTTCTATTACCTCTCAAGGAGATATCAAATATCCTTCTCTTTTTATGAAACAAGTTCAGAATGGCAGTTTTGTGAAAGTGGAATAATGTTGTCAGCAAGCGAACTTTTAGAACAAATCTTTGGTCCTTTAGAGATAAAAATAGTAAATCAGGATCAAGAAAAAAGAACTTCTTATGATCGAGAGTCTTTGAGGATTACTCAAGATGGGAAAGTTCTAGTCTATAATTTAGTTACTTTCAACCTACCAATTCTATTCAAGCAAGAACATGCAACCATCTTACAAGGCAATCCTATAGGACCAACTTTTCAACATTATAGACATCACATCATTCGAGTTACCAGATGCATTTTTCCCTTTGCTTCTCCTACATCTTTGGCTGATTTATTTCAAACAAAAAGCAATTCTATAGTCAAAGTGGTGGATTTTTACGTCTATCAAAAGTCAAGATCAACAAAATATGCTGAAATTATAGAAATTTATTCACCTAGAGTACGCTTTCCGGATGAAGATTATCCATTTGAGACTGAAAATGGATTAATACAAAAGACTTCTCAGATCTTAGAAAAACACAAGTTTGCTTTGGGATAAATTTAACTCTGGGTTGTCTAAATTACTGTTTTAAAGGAAGCATAACTTCTACATATCTAAAGGTTCCACCAATTTGTAACCCTTCTTTTTCAAAAAAACTGAGTGTACTCTGATTATTTGCTTTTACTACACAGAAAACATGATTACATCTTCCCCTTGTCTCAAATTCACTTAAAGCTTTTTCTAGTAGTCTTTTACCAATAGATTTTCTTTGATATTCTGGCAACACTACAACACAATTAAGATATCCATCATTTGGTCCAGCCATGTAATACCCAAGTGCAAAACCTACTATTCTTTCTTTTGTCTTTGCAACAAGAGTGACTCCATTTTTATCTGTAACCCATCTCCTAAGTGTTTGATTACTATAAAATTGTTGAGCATCTGTTCCAGTTTTAAACTCTGGTGTTTGCAAACCTATGGCTATTACAGTTGCGATATCCTTTTCAGACATTTGACCTATAATAACTTCTAAATCCATATTCTCTTAGATGAGACCATGACTTTTAAATCTTTCCAGAAGGATTTCTCACTGCTCAGGTCAAAACAATGGGTTTAAAGATGTAAGAACAAGTAAAAAAAGATTTAGCCTTTTACTCTATCTCATCCCGCAACTATTTCTCTTGCTTTTGATAAAACTTCTTTGGCCAATTTAACAAGGTCATTATATAATTTCTCTTCCATCTCAAATTCAGTGCCATATTGAAATCTCTCTCTAACTTCAACGCTTGTTTCTTTCTCTTCTTTTGGCTCCATAGAAGCTATTCCGTTAAGAGTCTCCTTATCAAAATCTATTTTTCCATCTTCTATCAGGCTGTAAACCACCGCAAATGTACATTCCTGGTTTCTTGACTCGTATCCAAATTTGGCTATTATCGCTAAAAGCGAATGATATAGTGAAAAGAATATAGTGGTTGCGCTGACATCTGAATAGCCGCCTTTCTTATTATATTCAGTC
>JAUXTV010000025.1 GCA_030679025.1 Candidatus Woesearchaeota archaeon | reverse complement strand
TCCTGTGATGTAATAGGATTCTAAACTACCTAAGACTATACTATACTCATTTACCATTTTAACACTACCATCCATGCAGCTATTAAGTATGTTTAACTTAACCCTCATTTTTCCCCTTAAATACCTTTTTTCATTGTCTGTTAATTTTTTCCCTGTATCTAGTTTTTTTAGTATAGTAAATTGCACTGGTTTAAAGAGAGTCGGAACTATCAAATCCTCCATTTCCACTAGTTTTTGAATTATTCTTTGATGCATAAGGATATAAAAGTATCCCCTACTATATAAATGCTTCTATCAAAAATAAGTTATTTAAAGTTTATGCCACTTCTTTTATAACTCTTTCACGTACATGAATCCAATAATCCTCTGGTATATCATACCCTAAATCTTGCATCTGTGCTAATAAACCTGGAACTGTAGGGGTTCCTGAAATTCTCTTTTTACAATGTGAACCTGATCTGGATGTTCCTTTTCTATAAAACATTCCTTCTCTATCGACTCTTGCATCAGGATTCGCACTGAGAATAGTAGTAATACATTCTTTAACTACCTCTTCTAAACAAGGTTCAGTAACTTCTGGAGGTTGCAGCCAAAATCGTTCGCCATCAGGGAATATAAATGGACCACGACACCCTTCATATTTGGTCTGCTCAGTCATTAGATAATCCATAGATTTAGCGAATTATAAACGCTATTTAAAACTTCTGGGGCTTCAAAACGTTTAAATATTGAGTAAAAGACGTTTCTTTTCAGTGGGACCGTAGCTCAGCTTGGATAGAGCACTAAAAGTGAAAAACACTTGTGTTGGCCTTCTAAGCTAGGGGTCGGGCGTTCAAATCGCCTCGGTTCCGCTTTTTTATTTCGAGATGATTATGGAACAACTCTTTGTCTATGGCACGTTACGCCAACTGTCTATAGTTAAGCAAGTCATCGGTCGCGCTCTATTTGGAATACCAGCAACGCTTCGAGGCTATCGCAAAAAGACTGTTCAGTATTATGGTGGAGACTGTTTTGTGATTATTCCCGATACTAAGAGCAGCGTCAAAGGAAAAATATTATTTGTAACGAAGCGAGAACTTCAACTGTTTGATGATCATGAATATCGCATCTATCTGAGAAAACGTGTGCGCTTAACTAATGGTCAACAAGCCTGGACGTATACCTTACGTGATGAGCAACGATTTTTATAAACTAGAGAGCACTAGCTTCTTCAATAACTTTTTTGCTTACTACCTTACTTGCGTTTAAAATCTCAACGCCTATTAATTTTCCAGCCGCATCAAAATCAAGTATAATATTCTCATTTACCTCTTCTGTTTTTTTACATTCTCCGTCCTTGAGGGGATATTTTAGATAAATGTAGCCTGCGTCTGCTTCTTGGTCGTATTCGAATTTCATGGTTTACATAATAGAAACTATCTTTAAATAGTTTTCTTCCTCCTCATAGACTACTTTGATTGTTCTTATTTTATTGGATAAAAATCTGAAAATTCAGCTCTTCTATCCGCAATAAATGTTTTATCTGCCGTAATGTTTCCGCTTTTTTCACCAGAAGATATATAAATCATTAAAACATTTTCTCCGTATGGCAACAACAGATTTTAAAGACAAGAAATCATCCTGTTTAGGAGAACGAAGACCTATTCAAGAATTATTTGAGCAAGACAAAGAACCTCTGCTACAGATTTCAAAAAAAGCCTTAGAAACTATGAAAAACAAAGATCCAAACGACTGGCTTTCGCGCTTGATGGGATCAGCAAAACTCAAAAAGTTTACAAAAGAAGAACAAGAACATTGGTTTGACGACTATGAATCTGTAGATACTTCAAATATTTTCCGGGAACATGGTCTGGATTAGATGCTCACAACCAGCATAATCTTTTAGGTTTCTTGTCAATAGATATTTTGCCCCTCCTTTATGCGCTAAGATTGCATGTAAAATGTCTTTCCAATTTTCTTGTGAGCTAGCTTTTGCTTGTTTAATTTCATCATTGGTTTTGAATACCTTGAGTGTTTTTCCCTCTTTCATCAAGTCGTTAAGTAGTTCATTCATTGTGTCTTCTTCTATATATCTTCTCAGTTCAAAAATTAGATGATCTGATATGACTAACAAGAATTCTCCTTGTTCAATTCTTCTAAAAATTCTATGTGCAAATTCATCTAAGGGTCTTAAATAATCCTTTCTTCCTAACAAAAAGTCTAAATAAATATTAGTATCACAATAGACTCTTATCTTCTCTTGCATATGTTAAGAATATTAATAATTAATAAGTATCTTTGTGAGAAAAATCCGTAAATTCTTACTTAGGAAGCGTAATTCTTTCTTGTTCTACCGCAATTAATCTTGCTTTTAGTAATTCTTGGACAATTTCTTCTATATCTGCCGGAGATTTTTCAAACAACTTTGCTAATTGTTTTAGAGTAGTTTCTTTTTCTTTGACTAGTAGTTTGAGAATCTGCCCGCGATACCAGCGTTTGGAATGCAAGAATTTTGATTGTGTTGTTAAAGATTTAATGCCAGTTTTTCGTGCTGTGAGAATAGTAGATCCATAATCCATTAAAGCGTTATGCCAATCTCGTGAACGTCCTTCGGGAATGAGTGATTCTGCCAAGACATATAATTTTTCTGGTGCAGTTTTTTCTGGGAGTTTTAATTCATGGAGTATAATTCTTCTGATGTTGGTGTCCATACAGGGAAAAGGTAAGTTATGGGCAAAAGACAAGATAGCATTACTTGTATAGGGACCAATGCCTGGCAATTCCATCAAAGCATCTCGACTCTTCGGCACTTGACCTCGATATTGTTTACAGATTATTTTTGCTGCTTCCTGCAAACGAATAGCACGACTATTATATCCTAAACCAGACCATAATTCTAAGACTTGACTCGTTGGAGCTTCTGCTAACTGTTTGATGGTTTGAAATGTTTTGAGAAATGCTTCGTACTTAGGAATGACACGATCTACTTGTGTCTGCTGGAGCATGATTTCTGAAACCATGATGTGATAAGGATCTGTAGTTTTACGCCAGGGTAAATCTCTTTTATTATTCTCATACCATGATAGGATTTTCTTTTGGAAGGCTTGTTTGTCCATGTTATCCTAGTATCTTGCTCATCATCAATTTTATTTTATCACCACTTTTTTTTCTTCCTACAATTATAAATTTATGTTTCTGATACATCTGTATTGCTTTTTGATTCGTATCTCTGACTACCAAAACGAGTTCCTTATAGTTATTTCTTCTTGCATAAGTTTCCAAATGATTCATTAATTCTGCTCCAATACCTTTTCTTTGATATTCTGTAAGAATAGCTAAAAATCCTATGTCTCCTACATTGTTTTTATCTTGTCTGAGAGAAATATACCCTACTACTTTCTTGTTTTCTTTCGCGATGAAGATTCTTTCTTTTTTATCATTAAAGAGAGCGATGGTATTCTTGAAGGCGTCAAAATTTGGAGGATGTTTATAGCCGCTATGCATCTCTACATGAACTATCTCTTCAGTGTCTTTTCTTACCGCTCTTTGAATCTGCATCTCTTCTCTAAAAGAACAGAACTATATTAAGCTATTCGAAAGGTTTTACTTCACAAAGTAATCTGTTACAACACGAGGGACAAGAAATGGAGAAACCTATATAAACCGATATTAGTTTTCTTTTATTCAAGCGCCGGTGGCGAAGTGGTTAACGCAGCCGCCTGCAGTAAATCTGTAGTAAGCGGCGACCCACAGGTTCAAATCCTGTCCGGCGCTTAACCTTTTATTCTACTCAGGGGTTTGATTTCCTCTCTGGCCCTTTTCTTATTTTCTATGCAGGAACTAAACCTTCTAATCCACCAAAAACTTGTCTTGCTGCTTTCTTTTCTTTATCCGGAATTCTTAATTTTCCTGTGTATCGTTTGTATTCTCTTATTCGTCCATCTTCATCTTCACTGTCTCGTACTTCAGCCCAACCTTCTTCTACTAATCTTCTTAATTTTGTATATAAACTCCCATAACTAACTTGTCTAAATCGACGATCTTCTACTTTGTGGAATTTGTCTAATTCTTCTTTAATCGCTCTTCCATTTTTCCATTCAGTAAATGATAATACACTATAAATTTCATCGTAAGTTGTTTGTACCATATTCATATTTTAATTTCTTTATCTTTAAAGCTTTCTAATATATATCTTCTAGTATATACTTATTTTTTAAGAATTGTTTTTAGATACTCTTTTTTCAAACTAAACCCTTTCTTCTTTGCTAATCTTTCCAGAGCTCGATCAAACTTACTACTATATTGTGCTGCCATCTTCTTTCTATAGGCTACTACTTTTGGCAACCCTAAGGCAAATGCTGTATCTTGTAAAATTATTTTTCTTCGTTCATTATTTATTTTTAATGTCGGATCAATCTGCATAGCATAGGTGACAAGTTCTTCATTGAGAAAGGGAGCAACTAATTTTATTCCAAAATGTTGTGCAATCGGCAGATCACGTGCTAAATCTCTTTCTTCCATGCCATAGAGTCCTTCCCATAATTTTTCATGAATGTTCTCTAAATCTTTTCCATACTCAATATGCCTTTTGTATCCACCGAAGATTTCTTCCGCGCCTAGACCACCATAGACTACTTTAATATTATCTTTTTTTGCCATTTCTAAAACTGCATAAACTACACAACCAATACCAACATGAGTAACATCTGTACTTTGGAGAATATGTACTACAGCTTTGATAATACGTTCAGCTTCTACTAAGGAGATTATTTTTGTAGTAATGGGTTTCTTTATTTTTTGAGCTACTTCGATTGACCAAGCAACGTCTGAAGAATTTTCCAGACCTACTGTATAGAGCTGACAATTGGGAGCTAAGAGCGCTAAGACTGACGAATCAAGACCACCAGAAAAGGCTATACCTACTTTTTCTTTGGATTGGATGGCTTTCTTTAAGAGTATCTTTAAGTGCGCTATAATCTCTTCCTTGTTCGTTAAGAAAGGTTTTCCTTCTAATTGCGGACGTAAGTGTTCAAACATAAGAAAAGAAGATTGTAAAGAATTTAAAAGAGTATTGTTAAGTCATTTATTTTTAAGCTACTCTACTTTGCAGATCTCTTTGGACTACTTGTATCCGACCGTCAGCACACGAATCCAAGAGCCCATCGTCCAGCTCATCAGGATCCAAATCCAAGGTCCCATTGTCCACGCAACACAGATCGATGCTCCTGACCCGACAAACCCCACGGATACCTGATTGATCTGAAGGAACAAAAATTTGAACACCCTCTTCATCGTTTTTTGCTTCAACCAGTGTTCTTGTTTTAGGATCATAACGTACTCTTGTGTCTTTTGTAAGATAAGGAGCTTCAATTACTTGCTGGAGCCCAGTGCCTACAAATGTAAAACCGTACTCGTTATCTGCTTTCTTTACACCTAGACCTGTTACAAAAAAAGGAGCTCTAACTCGCGATCTACTTTTTCCGAGAAGATCAAAAACTCTCTGCGGTAAATCTTGGTATTTTCCTTCTTTTGAAAAAAAGATAACTGCATTTGTATGAGGAATTGTTGCATCTCGTTCTGGAATATTGTCCCAACATTGTACGACATCCACTGGACTTGCTACTTGAATTCTACCATTTGTTAGTGTGTGTAAAATAAAATTATAACTTAAAGCTCTGGGGACATTTGAATATGCAATAGGCTGATTTGGTTGATATTCTGTAGTGTCTGCTATTGAAGTTCTTGCAAATTGTTTATTATGTATTCTTAACACTTCTTTTCCTAACTCATCATAGAGGAGATTAAAGAGTTTTGGCTCATGAAATCTATAATTTGGAAAGCTATAAGTTGCAAGTGGTGAGGTTGATTTGTGTGTCATTGTTGGATTATTTTTCTTCTGTTAAAGTTACTTCTTCTGTTAAAGTTTCGATTCCACCAAGGTCATCAAAAGAAATAAGATGAACAAGAGTAGCATCTTTTTTTCTTAATTCTAGGTATGTTCCTGCACTAGTCAAAACATATTTTTTTACTTCTCCACTTGTGTTTGGACGATTAATGTCATATGTTCTTTGATCTGCTTCAGTAATATCTTGTAATGCAACTTCTGTTCCTATTACATATGCTGAATAGTTTCTTCGCATCCCTAGCAATCTTTCTCCAGGAACATCCACAAAAAACCTATCAAATAATCTGATATAAAACACTAAATCAGCATCTAGAGGACTAACAAATACTTCTTTTAAATCTCTTCTTTTAATTTCTTTCACTACTCTTCTAGACAATACTGGTCCAGAAGGTTTCGATGTATACGCAATAGAAGCATAATGTTTAATTCCTAATGGAAACATACTATTTTCTTGATTTTCTGTCATGGTATTTCCTTTCTAGCAATACTAATAAATAAAAATAAAAAAAGAGAAGAAAGAAATTTACTTTCTTCGTCTAGAGGTTTTCTTCTTAGACATTTCAGCTTCGTAATCAGCTAACTTCTTGTTGGTAGGCTGTTGTTTCCTTTTTCCGCCTGTGAAAATTAAGCGGATAAAGAAGATAGCAACAATAATTAAAATAATGTCGCCAATGATCCAGAAGATTCTGGAGTCTGCGCCACCAAAGAGGTTGCCAAAGCTGAATGAACTGCCTTGTCTTTCTGTAACATCAACAGTAAAGGTCTTTGTTTCCAAAGTCTTGCCTGCGTTGTCCTTTAAGACAATAATACCGCTGTACTTGCCTGTGTCAATATCCTCTTTAGCACGCAAGTTCAAGAGTACTGTGCTTTGCTGTCCTGGATTGAGGAAAACAGTCTTTGTTGCTGTACCTTCTGCAAATTCTGCAGTGTCAGCAAGAGTTACTGTATATTCAACAGGAGTATTTTCCAAGTTGTTTACTTTTACAGCAATGCTTGCAGATGATCCTAAGTTCATTTGAATGCTTTCAGTGTCTAATTCAAGAGCACCTTGCACAACTGGACCAGGAGCAGGACCATTACCGTTACCAGTGGTTTGTGTTCCGCAGAGGTTGTCTACTTGCACAGTTTCAGTATCAGAACTTCTAGTGTTATCATAGAAAGTCTGTACTTGAATTGCAAATGGACCTGACTTGAGAGTTTCTGCATTTACAGGGATTACAAAGATTTCTTCAGCAGAATCATCCTCATCCAATTCGATGTTGGAAACACGTTCTTGGAAGCTGATAGCTTTTGAAGTAACCTCAAGAGCAACTCGGTCTTCATTGGAACGACCTAAGTTTAACATTTCCACTGTCAATTGCATTTCTCTATCAGTACAGGAAAGGCTGGTTGGGTTGATAGTTGCTGCAGTGATCTGAATGTCGTGGCTTTCACGAGTTATTTCTAAGAGGAAGTTAATTCCTTCACCATGGCGAGCACCATTCTGGTCTCTACCAATAATCTTAGTTAAACAATCACTGTCTTTGTCTTCAGCATCTGATTCAATGTCGATAGATAGAGTATCAGTTTGTTCGTCTTCTGGGGAAATGTCACCGATTTCAACATTGGTATCATCAAAGTCCAAGTTGTTTTCATTGGTACATTCGATCTCTAGAGAGACGCTTTCAATGTCTACATTAGCATCATTATCATAGTTGTTTCTAGCTTCAGCTTCAAGTTCAATACGATCTCCAGGCTTTAAATTTTCTAAAGTATCGTCATCGCTTAAGCTTTTCTTTCTGCCGCCATCAATATTAGCGTCAAAGTTGTTCATTTCTAAGTTGTTTTCTCTTTGCATATATACGTCAAAGCGACCAACTTCAACATTCGCATTTGCTGGGTCAGTAAAGATGAGAGTAGCAACTTTGAATGCCATTGCTTCACCTTCAGCATCAACTGCATCTAATTTTTCAGGGATTCTTGATCTGAAACTTACAGTTGTTTGGCCTGCAGCAAAACTTAATGCTGTTTGGTTTTCAATACGAAGATCTGTAATACTAAATGGAGTAACTGGTTGTACAGTCATAACAGCATCTACAGCTGCTCCAGAATTACTAAATTGAATAGAAGTTGTAGCAAATTGATCTCTTTCTGCAACCGTATCATGTTTAGGATTGCTTGCTACTTGGCTATCACTGCCAAATGTTGGATTTGTACTGGCAAAAGTATTGACAGTAGTAATTGTTGCACTAACGGTGAATGCGGATAAAAGCATTACAGCCATTATTGCGTATAGTAAACTTAATTTTTTCATCTGTAACCCCCCGGTTATAATCTATATATTACCATTGTCGAGTTGTAACCTCTATATAAACGTTATGGTTTCAAACTCTTTGACGCTTGAAATACTTCATGGAAGCCATTATAGCCAATATACAAGCACCAATAGCAAGAATGACTAAGACAATCCAAACTACCAAAGGAACACTTTGAAAGGTGGAAGTTGTAGTATTTTGAGGACTAGCTGCTTTCACTTCAATGACTAAAGTTTGCGATCCTACAGTAGTGCCTGCTTGCTTGACTACAATACTGCCACTATAAAGACCAGGCTGCGCATCTGGTTTGATGTTCAATTCCAAGAACGTAGTTGTGATTTGTCCTGGATTAACCACTAGAGTTTTAGTACTTGCTTGACCAATTTCTGCTATATTAGTTAGACTCAGAGTATAAGTTACTCTTTCATTTCTTACATTAGTGATTTGGATAGGTATGGTGGTTACTGCACCTTGATTGATTACTATCTGCTCTTCCATTGGGCGAATAAGCACAGTATCAACAATATTATCATCGCGTCTTGCATTTTGACAAGAAGCTACTTGGAAAGGCAGAATCATTTCGTCAGAGCCACCTTTGAAATCTACA
>JAUXTV010000020.1 GCA_030679025.1 Candidatus Woesearchaeota archaeon | reverse complement strand
CTGTCTTTTTTGCACTTTTTGTATTAGCTTTTACTCTTAATCGTTATTCTCCAGATTCTTTTTTGAATGGCGATAATGGGATCTCTCTATTTCTTTTCTTTGGATCTTTTATTTTATTCTTCCTCTTTATCCTTATTGCATCACTTCATATCTATCGTAAAAGAAGAGAACATTACCTTGAACTTACCAAATTAAATGGTTCCTATATCTTGGTTCTAGTTTGGTTTTTCATTACCATTGTTGGTGCACGAACTATGGTTCGTCTCATCCTTGTATTTTCACCGACCGTAGTTTTATTGAGTTCTTTTGCTTTAGTTTTCCTCTATGATCTTGGCATGCGACAGCGTCATCAGGTGCTTCGCATTGTAACAGTCGTAGCATTCCTTTGTTTATTGTTACTTCCTGCTATTCAAGGAAGCTTAGTTTCTTATTATAAGAGTACTTCACTTACTACTCTAAACAGCGGACCTATTTATACACAACAATGGCAATATGCTATGCAATGGGTTCGAGAAAATACACCTACTGACGCAGTGTTTGCACATTGGTGGGACTATGGTTATTGGGTACAAACAGGTGGTCAGCGTGCTACTGTCTCAGATGGGGGCAATAGCGGAGGAGCAGGCATTAATTTTAATAGTGCACGTCATTTATTGACTACTCCTGACGATACTGATGCACTTACTTATATGAAGTCTCGCGGTGCTACCCATGTTTTAATTGTCTCCGAAGATGTAGGTAAATATCCTGCTTTCTCTACTATAGGTAGTGATCTTTCTAATGATCGTTATTCCTGGATTCCTGCATTTCGTTTAGATGCACGTAATAGCCAAGAACTTCGTAATCAAACTATTCGCGTTTATACAGGTTCAACTGCACTAGATCAAGATTTCATATTCAAAGATACTTTGCTTCCTCGAGGAGCTGCTGGCATCGGTGGATTTTTAGTTCCCTTTACAACTGTAGATGATTCTCAAGCTATTGTTGCTCAACCACAAGCAGTTGTTTTTTATAACAATCAGCGCTATGATATTCCCCTTCGTTGTCTTATAGTTCAAGGTAAGAAAACAGAATTCCCTATGAATGAAGGTCTTGATGCTTGCTTAACCATTATCCCAAGCGTTGAAGGCAATAATTTAAATCCTCTTGGAGCAGTTCTTTATCTTTCCCCGAAAACTAGAAATTCTTTCTTGGCACGCCATTATATTTATGGTGAAGAATCTCCAAACTTTAAGGTTGTTTATGACGACTCAGCAAGTATTCCTCTTATGCTTTACAATGGCAGAATAGTTGGACCTCATAAAATTTGGGAAGCGAATATTCCTCCTAGTATTATGGTCAACGAAACGATGAGAAGCAGTCTCTTACCAGATGAACGTCTTTATTATGTTGTAAATTAATTGCCTAAACTTTAAATACACTCCTTTCTTTCCTTCTTTTATGATACTTATAACTGGAGCAACAGGATTTGTAGGACGAGCTTTAGTTAGACGTTTGAGTCGTCGCTATAAACTGCGTTGCATTATTAGAGATACCTCTAAGATTCTTTCTTCTGATCCTAATGTTACTTTTTTAGAAGGTTCTCTTACTGATCCTGCTTTTCTTTCTAGAGCTCTTCAAGGCGTCAAGATAGTAGTTCATATTGCGGCAGTTCTTGATCCGAAAGACCCCTCATTACATACAGTGAATGTTTTAGGCACACAATCTCTTCTTGCTGCAGCACGTCATGTAAAAGTACGTCATTTTATTTTCTTAAGCACTGAAAATGTTACTCATGGATGTCGAGATGCTTATACTCTCTCTAAAGTGCATGCTGAATCTTTAGTTCAACAATTTCCCAATCACTTAATTCTTCGCGAGCCTATTATTTATGGTCCTGGAGATGAACGCTACATAGGAAAACTTATTGTTCTTCTTCTTCGTTATCCAATTATTCCTATTCCTGGGAGAGGACAATGGACATTCCAACCTATTTTTATAGATGATCTTGTCTCTTATATTGAAGAAAGCATTCAACGCCATATTATTGGCACTTATACTTTAGCAGGCAAAGATACTCTTACTTATCTTGATCTAGTCGATCTTTTGCAACAAGAATTGCATCAATCCAAACCTTATCTTTTTGTACCTCTTTCTTTACTTAGATTTGCAGCTGGATTTCTTTCTCTTTTTGGTATTTCTCCTCCTCTGACTAGAACACAACTTAGCAATCTTACTTCGTCACGCACCCATTCACTCAAAGAACAATATGCAACATTTAAACATCGTCCCCTATCCTTGAAGCAAGGCATTAAACAGACTCTTCAGACGAAATCTTTATAACACGACCTCTTCTCAATTCTTCTATGTCGCGCAAACTTTCTGTTGATGTAGTCTTACCAGTCTACTCTGGCAATATTAGGGAAATTCCTTCTAGCGTTGCTACTTTAGTTACTTATTTTCAACAGCATGTGAAAGATTACACTTGGACTTTGGTTTTAGCAATTAACGGCAAACAACCTGAAGAAGTTCTTGCACTTGCGAAAAAACTTCATAAACATCATAAAGAAGTTGTTTATACTTATACTCCTCACCCAGGCAAAGGGGCTGGAGTTCTTCACGCATGGACTACACGCAAACCAGATATTTACACTTATATGGATATTGACTTAGCAACAGATTTACATTCCTTTCGTTATTTATTAGACGGTATTAGAGAGGGCTATGATTTAGTTATTGGATCACGCTATCATCCTCAATCTCGTCTTCGTCGTTCTTTCAAAAGATATCTTATTTCTAAGACGTATATTCATCTTGTCTACAGAAGCATTTTGGGTGTTCCTGTTCGAGACTCTCAATGTGGCTTTAAAGCAATTAACAAAAGAGTTGTTGACCATATTCTTCCTCTGATTCAAGACAAAGTTTGGTTTTGGGAGAGCGAAATGCTTTACTTAGCACATAAATTAAATTATACTATCAAAGAAGTTCCTATTATTTGGACAGAAAATAAAATTAGTGGCGTTAATTTACTAAAAATAGCTCCTGAATTTATTAAAAAAGTACTTCGTCTTCGTTTTCGTAAGATTCACTAATCACTATGCTCAGATCCTTTAGTCCCCAATTCCAGAACATCCTTCTTCGTAGTTATCGCTTTATTCTTTCTGTCCATTTGTTCAGATCTCTTCTCCAAGTATTTCATCCAGAAACTGGCACTATAGTCAGCTTTTTGCAATATACCAAGACTCAATTGAAACCTAACGAACGTATCTTAGATGCAGGAGCAGGCTCACAGAATTATCGTCCTTTTTTTACACAACAAAAATATGAAGCAACAGATTTCTGCGAAGTTCCCAAAGTCTATCAACAAGTTTCTTCTTTAGATTTTATTTGTGATCTTAAAAAAATTCCACGTCCTAATAATTCTTACGACGCTATTTTAAATATTCAGGTGCTTGAACATGTTCCTGATCCTCTTGCAATTCTCAAAGAATTTCATCGTATCCTCAAAAAAGGAGGCCAATTATTCTTGACTGCACCCCAAGGATGGGGATTGCATGATGAACCACATCATTATTTTAATTTTACTCGCTATGGTCTTAAAGAACTATTTACTCGAGCAGGATTTCAGATCAAATTTATTCATGAGCGAGGAGGTTATTTCCGCTATTTAACTATGCGTTTGCAAGAAATGCCTCTGCTTTTTTTCCGTAACATTTTCCATCCCCTTAAATTTCTATTTGCAATTCCTTTGTTTTTGATTACCTTTCCACTTTTTTATTTGATTACTCCTCCCATCCTCTTTATTTTGGATCTTTTCTTTGATCGTGAACAAAAGTATACTCTTGGTTATGCCTGCCACTGCATTAAGAAATAGGTCTTAGAAACCTTTTTAATGGACTTTTCCTTGACTTTCTTTATGATTGATTATCACCATGATTACTATAAGGGACTTGCAAAGATTTACTTTCTTCGTATAGTAGATACTATTATTCGTTTAGGACGTTTGCAGCAAGAGCAAGGAATTATTCTTGATTTTGGTTGTGGTTATCAATATTTGAAGAAAAGATTGAACAAAC
>JAUXTV010000019.1 GCA_030679025.1 Candidatus Woesearchaeota archaeon | reverse complement strand
AGTGGAAATAATTTTGAAATTTTTATTATGAATAATAATGCTTCAGATCTAAGAAGGATTACTTTTACTAAAGAAGATTTCCAAGATAGATATCCAAAATGGTCTCCAGATGGAAAGAAGATTGCTTTTTTACGTGAATATAAAAAATCACCATATGAACTAGGTCCATTTAAAAGACCAGTTTATGCCACTGATCTTGAAAAAGAAAGAGGTACTCCAAGAGAAATTTATATAGTTGACCTTGAGAAAACTGTTCTTCAAGGCTATCGTCTTCCACCTCAATCCAATTTTTCCGGCAATACTCATCCAATAGGCTCTGGTGTTCATACTTATATTGCTTTGAGTGGATGGAATAGTGATAGCAAATCTCTTAATCTTAAGATATTTGGGATTTATGATATTTTTGGAAAGGATGCTCCACATCATCAATTAGATCTTACAACAATGGAGGTCTATGCTAGTAATTATCCAAAAACTTTGCTAGGAAAAGCTTCGCCCATAAATAACTAGAGTATAAATATAAAGACAAATCTTTAATCTCAAGGAAAATTTATCCAAACTAATAAAGTAAACACTATTCCGAGCTATCCCAATCACTGCAAGCTGCGAGGATAGTTCCCTACTAAATTCTAAAAAACACTTCCCCCATCTCTTAAAGGGACCGCATTACCATTTCTAAGTGGCTGGGATCGCTCATGAATTCCTCACGTTTCAAATCATCAATTATATAGTAAACTTGCTTAGTTTTCAAAGGATACTGCTCTTCCATAGTCTCTAAAAATTCTTCTAATTCTTTGAGGTTTCGAAAGATGCCTTCTAATAAATAGTCATAACCATTGTTGATTCTATAAGCAGAGTTGATGGATTTATGCTCCAGAATAAACGCTCTAAATTGCTCTCGTTGTTCTTTGGCAAGTTTAACAATAATTTGTGCTCTGGTGTTAAAACCTAGCCTGCCAAAATTTATTAGAGTCGTGTATTTAGTCATCAGAGAGGTAGGGTCGTTCATTTGGTCAAAAATAGTCGACACTGGTATCCCTGTTTTTTTAGATAAGGTGGTCAGCTTCATACGAGCATTCTCTCGTAAGCAGGACAACACCAATACTTCTTTATTTAGCATTTTTTTCATAATTCTCGCCTCTTTTTTCATAATTCTCGCCTCCTTTGCGAAATATTCGGAATACTTTTAGAAAAGGCGGAAAAACACTTAGATATTGTCATTAAATTATAATAATCTTCTTAAATATTATAATAGTATCAATATATAGTGTATAGAATACAAATATTTATATAAAATATCAAAAATAAAGTTAGCATGCAAAGAAAAGTCAATCAAATAGGTCCTTCTACCTTAATGGTCTCGCTTCCGAGTAAATGGACAAAAAAATATAATGTCAAAAAAGGTGATGTTGTAAATGTTAATGAAGATGGCAGCAGCTTGCAGATCAATATAGAAAATAGTATTGCTGCTAAGAAAAAAGCAACCATTACTCTCAATCAAGCAAATACTACTCTTGCTCGCTATTATTTAGCAGCTGCTTATCGTGCTGGTATAGATGAGATTGAAATAGAAATTCCAAGGAGCACTATTCGTGATGAAAAGCAAAATAAAGAAATAAACGTGCATGAGTTTTTAAGAACTGCCTTGGATAATTTTGTAGGCATGAGTATAGTTAGAAATACTCCAAATCTCTGTGTTATCAAGGAAATTGCTGCGATGAAGGAAGAAGAGTTTGATACCATGCATCGAAGAATATTTTATTCCCTATTAGTTACTTTTGATGATTTGATTGCAAATATACAATCTGGAGACAGTGCAGCTTTGCAGCATATGTACTTACACGCTGATCTGCAAGTGAATAAATTTGTCGACTACTGTTTACGTATTTTAGAGAAAACAAAAAGTATGAAGCCAGTGCTCTATAATGTACTCTTGCATTTGGAAGAAATAGGAGATGGCTTAAAATATATTGCCAAGCAGGCAGCTATTAAAAAAACTGACAAATCCTGTCTCGCTTTGGTGCAGGAAATGAAGCAACTCTTTATGTTAGTGGAAAAATATTATTATACAGGCAAGGAAGAAATTTTAGTCGAATATGAATCTTCCAAGCGTGCCTTTAGAAAAAAGCTCAATGAATCTGAAAAATCAAACGATGCTGTAATCCTTCTGAAGCTCAACAAAATGATGAGCCAAACAGCAGGTATCATTGATGCGAAATTATTAATGCATTTTAATGAGTAAGTAAAAGACTTTCCAGACCCTGATCTTTAATCCCTTTATCAAGCATTCCCATGTCTCGTATAGTTTCTAAAGCACGATGTTCATAATGCTGTTGAAGTTGTTGTTGATGTTCTAAAGATGTACTATACACTTGTCTCTCTAATGCTGCACGTACCTGTAACATTCTAAAAAGTACTCCCTGCAAATAGGCTAGGCGAACTTGTTCAAAAGATCCTCGACGAGTTTCAGAAGCATCATAATAAGTTTGAAGACTTCTTTCTCGTGTTCCTGCAGATAAGCCTAAAGCATCGTGCTCAAGGAAAGCTGCTAGATCTAGATAAGGTGAAGCAATACCCATGTGTTCAGGATCAATAATTGTGAATTGATTGGTTGATGCAAGGATATTTTCTGGATGCAGATCTCCATGAATAGGTTGTCTTTGTTGTGCATCAAGTTGTTGATTAAGATAGTCTAATGCTTTAGTAAGAGCAGGACTAGGAGGTAAATGCATACGTTTTACATAAGTTTCTTGAAGGAATTTCCCATAATCTCTTCTTTTGAGGAGATCTTCTGGTAGTTTATCACTTTGAGTTCGAAGTCGATCATGAAACTGTGCTAAAAAAGGAAGTACTTGATCCAAAGTAGTTGCAGAATCTCCAGTCAAAAAACGTTCAACAAAAGAAATACCTGCAATTCTTTTTAAAATGCAATAATAAAGATCATCTTTGGATAAAAAAGCTAGTGCTTGAACAACAGTGTCACTGCCTTCGAAAATTGCATCCAGCTTTCGAGTAAGAGTGTATTCTTTTTCAAGATGTTCTTTATCAGGACTTCTTTTGAAGACAAAACTGCTTTGTACAATGCCTTCACCGCTAACTACTACAACCTCATTCCGACTATTTCCCAAACGACGAAATCGTGATGCTGTTTTAGGATCTGCAAGAAGGAGTTCAACAGTTTTCTGCCAGTGATGTTGTGCTTCTGTAGTTAATAATTCTCTCTTAGCAGGAGCTTGATACTGAGCCACATGATCTCTATGCATTTCTAAAAAATAACCACCGAGAGAATGAAGGGGGATATTAGTAGGTGCTAGTTGCAAGGCTTTGGTAAAATAAGTTTTTGATCTTTGAAAATGGCCTGCAGCTAAATTACGGATAGCACCAGCAACAAGATAATGAGCTTCACGTTCTGTTTTCCCACACAGATAAAATTCAACAAGCTGAGTAAGGGTTAACTGAAATTGTTCTACAAGATTGCGGGGAGGTCGAGAGGCTGCATAAGCTTTCATAAGAGGAAGAGTTTTCTGCAATGCTTGTTCATAATGTTCGTCTATAAGGTGCAATTGAATTTGATAGTCTCTCTGAGCAAGAGGATCTGTTGCAGCATGCAAACATTTTGTTATGAATATCTTTTCATCTTCCAAATTCCTAAATTCAGGTTTATCAAACAAGCGACTAGAGAAACCGCGCAGCATGGACATAAATCCTTGTTGTATACATTTCCAGTTGGAAGGTCGCAAAGGATTAAACGCTAGTCTTTGTGCCATGGAAGTAGTGCCATAGAGCAAACCTCCTATCGCTGCTGATAAGAACAAAGATTCTTGATGATAAGGTAAAAGAATGGGATCAAGTGCGCGAGAGAAAGGAAGATGGCGCTGTAAAAGTTCTTGAACAACAGGAGATTCCATGTGTGTTAGAACAGTGAGAAAACTTCCAATGCCTACAGTTCGAGCAAAAAGTTCTTTTCTTCTTTTTTTTCGGAGAGATGTCTGAATATCTTCTGCATCAATATTCTCTTCTAAACCCATGAGCAGGATTAACTTTTAATCAATACGCTAAATCCAGCGGTAACCATAATGCCTACGGCAAATCCTATGAGAAAAGGAATAAATCCAGAAGTGTTGTCTTGATCATTCGTAGTCTGTTCTTTTTTTGTAGTGTCTTCTTCAGGTGTATCCTCTTCATTACCGCTGGAAATTTCAACCCCGTCTTCAGAAGTGTCTCGTTGAGTAGGTCGTGGTGTAGGATCTAAATCATCGCAAGTGCCATCATTATCACTGTCTACAGGACATCCTTCTGCATCTACACTACAGACGCTAACTGTATTGAGGCATTCATCTTGGCTATCAGCAACGCCATCAC
>JAUXTV010000012.1 GCA_030679025.1 Candidatus Woesearchaeota archaeon | reverse complement strand
CAAACAAAGTAATGATTTTTCTATGTGCATACATTCGTTCTCCTTCACACTTGAGCTGTGCATCCACTTCTTCTTCATGACAAAATGCTTTGAATAATAAGGGAAAAAAGATAAAAGATAAAAGAATAGCGCTGCCAAAGCCAACATATTGGTCAAAAAGAAAATTACTAAGCACTAAAGCAACTATGGAGAAGGCAAGTGCAAAAAAATAGAGATCCCAAGGTTTCTTTTCTGCACGTACAGGGTCTAGTAATAAGTCAAACATAGGATGCCTCTTTAGCTAAAAGACAGACAAGTCTAGTTTATATGGTTTACGCAGTACCATAACGCATAAATAGGATTCTTCTAAAGAAAAGAATATGCAGTCACCCAAAGAATATGAAGGAAGTCTAGTAGCAAAGCAAAAATTAACAGAGAATCTTTCCTTGTTTACTATTCAAATCAAAGATCCAACCTTTTCATTTATTGCTGGTCAGTTCATGATGCTCTCCATGACACAAGATCGTGGACTAGCTCGTGCATTTTCTATTTGCTCTGGTCCGGAGAAAAAAAGTGACTTGGAGTTTTGCATGAAGATTAATTATCCTTCTGTCTTGTCTGAAAAATTAGAACAAGCACCCCTGAAAACAAAAGTCTATGTCAAAGGTCCCTTCGGAGCTTTCAAATTAAAGCCCATAACCAAAGATATAGTCTTGATTGCGGGTGGCACAGGCATTGCTCCTCTCAGAAGTATGCTTCAAGAGTTAGTGCGTCAAAAAGTCGAGATGCATATTTGGTGTTTCTATCGATTCAAAAATGAAGAAGAATATTTGTTCAAAGAAGAATTGGAAAATATCACGAAGAAAAATAAAAAATTTCACTTAATTCCTTCAGTATCCACCCCAAAGCCAACTTGGAAAGGAGAGACTGAACGCATCCAAAACATTATCACAAAGTATATTAAGGATCTAGAGGCTGTAGATTGTTATATGTGTGGTCCTCCACCTATGGTAAAGGATCTTATGGAAGAACTTCCGAAGCTCGGGTTTCCTCTAGAGTCATTGCATAAAGAAGCTTGGTAATTCTTACATTTTTTAAGTCCAACCAAAAGCTTTTAAACACTGATTAAGTTAAATAAGCTATGCCTAAAACGATTTCGCGGGATTTTCCCATCAGCGAATTGACATTGCGTCGCTATGAAAAGCCATCGTCCAATAATAAGCGCGAAAATGTTCGTAAGTTCTGTTTGTCTTTAGGATTATTGCAGCCTGGTGATTCTCGTGATGTCGTTGTAGATATTTTTCAAGTGTTGTTAGACGCAAAAGACAAAAAAATGATGATGAATTCTGAAGATATCAAGAAAAGCACAGTAGAATATAGAAAAAAAGCAAAGCTCCCTTTGAAAGGCATTGCATCCTCTAACGTTCGTCGTCAGTTAAAACGACTGCGTGATATTCACATGGCAGAAAAAGTGAAAAATGATTATCGCATTACAGAATTCGAAGATATCTCTATATTAGTAGATGAAAAAATTGAAAAATTCTTATTGCAAAACATTCTCAAGCGTGTCAAGGAATATTCTAAGTTATTATGATCTACGAACCGCGTGAAGATTCTTTATTATTAGAGAAGTATGTCAAGAAATTAGCCCAAGGTAAAGTCTTAGACATGGGTACAGGTTCAGGCATCCAGGCAAAAGCAGCACTCACTAAAACAAAGGAAGTAACAGCAGCAGATAGTAATCCAGAAGCAGTAGCTTATGTAAAAAAGCTAGGCATCAAAGCAGTGCAATCAGATCTCTTTTCTAACATCAAGGGAAAGTTTGATACTATTATTTTTAATCCTCCTTATCTTCCAGAAGCAGAAGGAGAAGACAAAGAAAGTCAGCAGATAACCACTGGCGGCAAACAAGGATATGAGCTTCTAGAACGATTTCTCAAAGAAGCAAAAGCACATCTCAATCCCAAAGGCATTATTCTTTTAGTGTATTCTTCGCTTACAGGCAATATAGAAGCAGTAGCAAAAAAACAGGGCTTTAATGTAGAAGTATTGGAAGAACAAAAAATGTTTTTTGAAAGGATAATAGTAAGTAAATTATTCCCTGACTAATTCTGCACGACTTAAGAGGGTAGCCTCCAAAGCTTCTTCTTGTAATTCTCGCATTCTTTCTAATGCATCTTTCATACTTGCAAGATAAGCAAGATTATCAGACCTTACTCTTTCAGAAAGACGATCATCATTATGTTGTAAAGTTCTTTCATACAATTCTAAATTTACGCCTAAAGAACTTGCTAGTCTACCAATCAGTAAGCTAGCAGTACGTTTTTCTTCTTGTTCTGATGGTTGACGTTCATCATGAATCCTAAAAATACCCTCATAATTTTCTCCTCTCCAAAGACGCAAAGAATCCTCTAATCGTGTATATAATCTTTCTAACTTTCCAAACATTTGAGCACGGAAATTTTCTGCTGGTATAGTTCCAACTATTGCCTGAAGTACGGGTAAATCTACTTGTGAGAGCGGATCTTTCGGCGGTATATATTTCGCTTCTCTTTTGGTTGGAATATTTCTTACATTTGCAGGAGTATAAGGTCCAGGTCTTCCCGTAACAGTTTCTAGATTTTCAGTATCTGATTGAGGTGTTGCACTGGCTTCTACTGTAGCTTCCAATGAATCGGCAGGAGGTTGAGGTTGTGGAGTAGGAGGTGTTTGATCTACTGGTAATACTTCAGATAGTTGTGCTTGGTAAGGGACTGAAGGTGTATGTCCATTAGTTCCTTTAACTGTTGCTTGTTTGATTGGTCGGCGTGAAGGTTTACTTTGTTTTGGTTGTTGCTGACGATAAGTTGATAAAAGTCTATCTAGTTCTTCAACATCTTCAGTCTCTGTACAGCGTTGAGCAAATTCCAGAGGAACTCCCAATTTTTCCGCAATTTTGTTTAAATCAGGATTGTCTTCTGTGCATACATAGTCTTGAATTTTTTGTACAAGTGTTCTAGTAGAAGTAACCATCTCTAAAATGAGAAAATAGCCCTTTAAATAATTTTACACCCATATGTTTTTATATCCGAACAGGGACAAGTAGAGTTGCCCGGTCGTGTATACAGGATGAGCAAGCTTCGGCTTCACGTGACTCTTGTTGTTAAAACCGGGCTAAACTTTTTTCTCGTCTAAGTAACAACTAAAGAAGAGAGCAATTATTATAAACTTCAGCATAATGCTAAAAGTATGAGATTACTTCATCCCATAAGAAGTCTCGTTGATTTTTGTAGAGAACTAGAAAAAGACTTAGCAGATGCAAGAACTCTGGGAAGAGAACGAGCTGGTTACGATGCAATTGCATTTATGATGAATTCTTTTCCAGTAGGATTGCCTTCTAATGATCCAGCCACTCATCAACAATTTGTACAGAATGTAGTAACTCTAGCAACTGAAGGACGTACTCGTCTGCATGCATTGACCAGTGAATATGGTCTTTTGTTACGTCTGGCATTTCAAAGAGGATATAAGGAAATGATGCGTTTGCAATAAATAGACAAGGTATAAGTTTTATGATAAAAATTAAATTAAGAGTTCTTCTTCTTGGATTTCTGAAAGAGCTGGAGTTAATCTTCAACTAGGAGAAAACAGATGGTTAGATCTAATTAAGCTAAGCAGTAATAAATTATAGAAAAGTTTAAATAGGTACTGTATTTACAAATGTATATACATTGGTGTTACAAATGGATCCTCAAAAAGTTAAATCTACTCCAAGAAAACATAGGCGATCTGTTCATTTAACAATAAGAGTATCTCCAGATATTAAATATTGGTTAAGAGAAAAAGGATATAGCCCAACAGCAATATTTTATGAGGCAATAAAAGATTTAGGTTACAAACAAAGGAGAGATAATAATGGCTAGTGCATTTGCAGGGATTATAGGAATTATTTTATTCGGGGTTGCTTGTAAAAATGTAAATAAAACGTACAAAGAAAAATCTGTATTTGCTAGAATCGGAATTTGTATAGGGCTCTTTTTTGCTGGAATGGTTTTAGCCATCCTGTTTTTATTAATGTTAAATCCAAATACTTCTCCTGAAAGTTTGGGAGAAAATTCTGTACTATTTCTTGGATTTTTTGCAGATTTAATATCTTTAGTTCTGCGTTTCGTTCAAGTTAAAAAGCACCATAAGAGAGAATCAAAAGAATACAAATCTACAAGAAATGAACTTATACTATCTATTGTCATTCCTCTTATAATTTTTATGGCTTTATTCGGATTTGATTTTTATAAAAGCGCTAGTTGTCAATACCCTAAAATGCTTATTGGAGACGAATGCTGTGCCCCCAACACTGATTTTGGAACTCCTATGTGTAATGATGAAGCAACAAAAATGAATCAACAACTAAATTATGCAATTGAGAACGACATCTTAACCACAGAAAAAACTGAAAATATTATGAATAAATTTAGCTTAGCGATTCCACCTAATTATTATGCTATAAGAAATTCAAAAGCAGGATATTATGACATTCCACTTTTCCTAATCAGCTATGATGAATATGGCAATGCACTTATGATAAGGGTAATGTATTCTGAAAGTTCTAATTATGGAGAAGCAATCCATGATTTCTACTATGAATTCAAAAAAGGTTTAGACCAATCTGCTCCTCAAGCACTAACTACTGAACCGCAATTTTATGAAAATGAAAAAAATGGATTTGAAATAGCAGTATTTAACATGACAGCAGACATCGGCGGGATTGAAACATTTAGCTCACAAGCACTAATCAAATCTGATAACGAAGTATTGATATTAAGTTATTTGAGCGATAACAAGGATTTATTTGATTACTATTATTATGAATTTGAGAATATGGTTTGGTCGTCAGATAGAATTAACTAAAAATAGGTAAAAATCAATGTCCTATTTAAAGATGGAGATGATATTAGATGAAACACAAGTTTAGCCAACATTCAATAAATGTTAAATGGTCGGTTACATGGGTGATAATCCATTCTATTTCTTTATTTATGATGAGTCTTATTTTAGATTATATCTCAATTCAGAACGGTTTTTTTCAGTTAATTATATTTGGTTTTGGAATTACAATTTTTGCACGAGTAGTCAAAATATTTACTGCAAATAAGAGATTCATAATAGATAAATGGTTCATATTCTGGTCGCTACTAAATACTTTTACTATTTGGTTAGGTTATCTAATTATACAATTAATCAGATTAACAAATCCATTAGGGACCATTGTTTTAACTGCAGTATTACTTGTATTAATCTCACATATTATCAGAAGATTTAGATTGTCAAATACTAAATTAATAGTTCTTTCGATAGTAATTATTGCTATTTTACTTTTTGCAATTAATGAGCAATCCGATTTTAATAAGATTATATCTCTCGATTTTGAAAGCAATGAAAATATAAATTCAGGGAATTCAAACTACCAGGACAAAATTTCTGATATTAAGGAAACCATTAAAATTAATGTTAATGAAATCAAGGGAAATCTTGATTCAACTTCATTAAAGAATGTGCAAAAAACTTTTAATAAATTAAATGATTTAAGAACTGAAAAAGGACTATCTCAAATGGAATGGGATAATAGAGCATATGAAATGGCGGTTAGCAGATCTAAAGATATGTCAGATAGAAACTATTTTTCACATTTAACACCTGAAGGTCAATGTATGCAGACTCTAAAATCAAGATATGGTTTTGGACCAATGGAAACTGTAGCGGAGAATATTTGG
>JAUXTV010000010.1 GCA_030679025.1 Candidatus Woesearchaeota archaeon | reverse complement strand
TAGCTTCTTTTCTGCTACTAAAGTCATCACAATTATAGGCATTCCTATTGCAAATATATTGTTGAGGTGGTGTTAAGGGCATCTTATTAACATATTCACTTTCACTTGCTAGTTGCCTCAGTTTCTCTTCATAGGGTAGTTCTTTAAATCCCGGTCGTAAAGAAGGTAAATAATTATCTGATGAAATTGATAGTGTATATTTATTATCGTCGAAAATATCGTCAATGTATAATTCTATCGGATAAGTGTCTTCTAAAATTTCAAATACAACATAGCCAGTTTCTACATCTTCTGGTCTCATTGAAGATGGTGGTTCACTCGAAAAGTGGTGTTTATATCTATATCCCTTATCCACTTTAATTTCCATATCAAAAGTATAAAATGGAAAATATTCCTCTTCAGAACCAACATTTCTCGAGGTTATGTCGATAACTACGAATTTATATCCCTTGTCAGCTGTCACACTTATAGTTTTACCCTCATAAATGATAGTAACTTTATCTCCGAATCTTACAGAATCAAATGTTATTGAAACATCATCTACTATTATTGGTTCTTGAAATTGTAATTTTGTTGGTTTTTCAGGTATCGATTTACATCCTACAAAAATCACAAATAATACTAATAATAGTGCACCTACCGATTTTCCAACCCGTCCCATAAAAATGAGGGCATACTTTTCTATTTAAACCTTGCCAAATAAGCTGTTTAGTTAGTTTTTTAAAGAACCAATCTTCTTCAATACCAACACTTTTAGGGGGTATAATGTATGAAAACAAAATTATTTCTATTCGGAACAGTTTTAGCTCTTTTGCTTGTTGCGGTTATAGCACAGAATCATCAAGCAGAAGCAGCACCAACAGCTTTGGACTATTGTAAGAAAAGTATACAGTTTTCTCAAAGAAACAGTGAGAGTAGCGTATTATCAGATGCTTTTAGTTTTTATCAGAATGGTGCAGGGTCTATAAGTGGATATTTTGCTATTCTATCACCAGAGATAGAAGGAAAACTTATAGGAATTAAAGATCTGAAGATTTTAGGGTATTATACTTTTACGGGTAGTGGAGGATGTAATTTGGTATTAAATAACACAATTTGTCATAATTTCCCAACACCACCAATTGACACTAGGTTTATAGTAAGTCTTCCTTCATGCCTAAATCAGTTAGATTTGCAAGGAATTAATAACCTAACTTTAGATTGCAGTAACGCTTCAGGTAATGGAGATCTTAGGATATCCAGAATAGTCTATGAAGGCGTATGGAATTCATGCGCTTAATTTTTTCTTTCCTTATTATCTAGAATAGTTAACAGTAATCAGAAAAAGATGTCTTGCGAAATGTGCACTAAAATGAATTACATTGCTATCTCTACAAGTATCCTAACAAAAGCAACAGTACCAGCAATACAATTACGAGCGCGAGCGCCAACTTATCACGCTTCTTCCAAAATGCATAGACTATTGCAATAGCCACGAGCACAATACCAAAAACATCCATACCTGCCATGTTCATTCACCCACCGCAATCAAGAGTGATCCTATACCTACAAGTGCTGTACCAAGCACAGTCTGCTGATATGCCATTAGTATGAATCCTATCGCACCGACCACAGCGCCTACAAGACGTATCGTGAACTTTCCTTCAATCATTCCTGCTGTTGTCTTCATACATAGAAAAAATGTTATTACCTATTTATATCTTGTGGTGCTTACTTATTTCAAAATTTAAGACCGAAGTTGCAGGTCCGGAAGCAAATATGGAAACGCTCTCACCGAGACATGACCAAAAAGGTTCACAATTCAATTTAGTAATAATCAAGGTTAGTTTAAAAGACTTTCTTAGATGGTTTTAAATGTTTAGTTCAGAATTAACGATCCGCCAGAAACAGTTATTTCTAAGCCAGAAACATCCATTTATTTGAAAAAAGTTCTTATAATCTTGCTATATTTGCTAAGCACTTCTCCAGGATATATTAGCCTTTCTGATTTCAATCCCAGTGAAATTATGATCGATCCATCTTCTCCAAATGGTACTTCTTCATATCGTGCTTTAGGTTCTCGCTCTTTTAATTTTTCAAAAGCAGCCCGCATCCCAACTTCCACAGCTTGTATTTCTAATTTTTCTAAAGCTTCTTTTCCACTTACATTTGATTTAGATTTATCAAAAAATTCAGTAAATGCATTCTTGGATATTTTAGAAAATTCTACCATATATTCCTCAATTTCCTTTTTAGGAGCTTTCGCAATAAGAATTCTAATATGTGGTTCTTTAGATGAAACTAAGAATATGAATGTATCTGGATGGAATGTTAAATATTTCTTCTGCTGTTCTTCACTTAATTCTCCATTGGCTCTATATTTAACTTCAAATTGGAGTATTTTTCCTGCAGGAGTTAACACGGTGAAATCTGGGCTTGAAGAGATTTTTAATCCTAAGGTTGTTTTTTGGAATCTTAGTCTAGTTACTTCATTTTCAGCAAATTCACGTAAACTTTTATCTACCCTATCTGCATTCGGATTATTAATATATATTCTATTAAACTCCTCCAATTCTTCTTTATTTAATGTATCTGGTGGGGTTTTAAACTGATAGATATATTGATCTACATCATAATCTGAGTAGTATCTATGATGTTTTTTTCTCATAGCATTTGAGAAATCAATTAGATTTGGGAATAAGTTTTCCTGACCAGTTCTAAAAGTAAATATCTTTAATTCACGATGTACTAATTCAAATACTTTTTCAGCAACTGCTCCCCTGAAATTGTTCTCAATATAGATCTCATCAAAAGGCAACATAGTGTTAAGAGCTATATAACATCATTATTTAACCCTTTCTCTAGCTTGGATGGCTAGAAATGAATATTCTTAAAAAACAGGGGGTGCTCATACCTTTCTTAGATGCTTCTAAGTTGCCATCCTGTGCGAGAATAAAGTGTCCCAATTTTGATTTAATCTACTATATTATGTGCTTTCCCCTAACAAATGCTTAAATTGTATCAATCATTGGCTTTAAATATTTCTAACTTGGTTAATTTCTATGGTCCATGGTAAGAATCAGCACTTTGTTTCCCAGTTTTACTTCAGAAATTTTTCATTAGATGGAAAAACTATTTGTTTATTCAACTTAAACAACAAGAAGTTCATCCAGTCTGCAAGCATTAAAGATCAATGCTCAAAAGATTATTTTTATAGCAAAGATCCAAGAGTTGAGACCTTATTTTCCTCTCTTGAAACATCAAGCAAAGAGCTTATCTCTCAAATAATAAACAATCAAAACCTTTCTTGTTTGAGTGAAGAGCAAAAGCAAACTCTCAAGAGATATTTATTGTTTCAACATGGAAGAACTGAATATGCGAGAGATTCTGAAGAAGAGACAGCAAACGCACTATTTGAGCTATACAAGCCAAACATTGCTGAATGTGCAAAAGATCAAGGAGTAGAAATAAGTACGGAAAAATTGAAAAATATGAAAATAAAATCAAATTCAAAAAACTCTGTACTCCTTTCTTTGGTGTCTGGACCATTGCTTTATGATTTGAGTATGATTCTATTAGATAATAAGACTCAAACAGACTTCATTTTCTCAGATAATCCAGTAGTCTTTTACAATTCTTTCTTTAATGACAAAGTACCAAATGGGACTGAAGGAATATCATCAACTGGCTTGCAAATTTACTTTCCTTTAAACTCAAAATTAGCATTATTTATTTTTGATCCAACGTTTTATGATCTTGGTCAATCAGAAAAGACAACAATAAATAAAGATTCAGACATACAAAGATTGAATGGACTACAGATATTGTATTGTAATGAACATATTTACTTTGGTAATATGAGAATGAAAGATCAAATATTCTTAAGATATAATCAACTTAAATCTAAAAGACCAAAACAAAAGACAGTTAATGGTGTTGTGGCAAGCAGAATTGCGGAAGATGGAACTTATAGGGAGTTATGGCACACAAGTTCAACAAAAATAAAATATAATCTTGAAGATTTATCCTTCTTGAAACACAAAAAAACAGAAATTCCTTATGGTTTAAGAAACCCAGAAATGACAGAAATTAACTATAATATATTGGATGCTATTTAAAGTGGCAAGATAAAATCTCAAGAAGATTTGGAGGTCTTCTTTAATAGTCTTAAATCTCTCCAAGCATAATAGTATAGAGGAGCTAAGAAGACAAGTTGAAGGACAAGTGCAAAAAAAAGAGTTAGAAAGTTAGCGACAATTCCAAGAATATTTTTATGATAATCAAAAAACAAAATACTAATTGTGCCCCCTAATATTGTCATTAGAGGGTATAGGACTGTTACAAACCCTGCCAAATCTTTCATGTTTTCACTCTTTGGGTTCTTAACCCATCCAAAATAGAATAGAGGTGAAAAAAGATATGACATAAGTCCCATACTAAATATAACCACTAAAGCACTGATTAAAAAACTAGATGAATTTACATCTGCGCCTTTCTCAATCAGTTTACTTACTTCAAATAATATTTCAGTTGTTGAATATAACATATACAATACAAGAAATACAAGTAATGAAGAGGCAATCTTTGCCCATACTTTCATAACTTTTTCCATAAAATCTAAAAGAAATGGCAACTTAAAAATCTATCTGAATGACTTATCAATAGTTTTAATCTGGAAATAGACACTCTTCACACTCGCAGGAATCACAACCACCTAATCCGCCCCAGGACTGATGCAAGCAACGACATCCTTGGACACCATCGCAACCTTTGAATTCTTTGATCACATGCTTACAGAGATATCCGGTTCTGAATGATCCTGATGTATCTTCCCAGAAGACACGATATGCGAACAATGCTACAACAATCGCTAGAATAATAATCAGCAGTTGCATAAACACTGATATTTCACCTTTTTTATAGTTCATAGTTATCACCATTTTTTATTAAGTCCCAAATCGCCACATATACACTTGACGTGATTTAGTAATTATAACTACAGGGATTGATACTTTGATGTTCTGTAATCTTTCTTGAGGGATTTGCAAAAGAGAATCACGATCAATAGTTTTGTCTGATAAAACAAAATAGATAAGATATGCAACTTCTTCTTCCTGCACACCCCCTACATTTCCAAAGTTTATCTGAATTAATTTTGAATTCGTATCGCAATTTTTTACAGATTGAATAAAAGGAATAATCTCTTTCTGGTAAAATTTATCATCTTCTTCTAATTGTGATGGATCTGCATTTCCTAAAAAAATACCCATGAGTCTTAAGAAATCTTCAAAAGGTTGATAATTATCAAATTGAGTACAGATGGGTTTTTCTCCCCTAAGATCCATTGCCCATGCAATTGCTCCCTTTGGATTTTTTTCACGATCGGGAGGATTGGAGTATTCTATGGACTGTTCCCATTCTTGTTGGATTCCTGTTGTACTATCTTTAGTTGATGCTGTAACAAGGTCTAAAGCATTATTAATAGAAAGTTCTTCCACAGGAGTTTCCATGGTATTTTTTTGTTCTAAAGCAAGTGATAATCCTTCATCCTTATCACAAATTTTATTTTTATTTAAATCAAGACAACAAGAAGCTCCAACTTTAATATAAGGATCATTACATGTTAGTGTTGCTGATTTAATGAGATTACTTGTTTGAGGACCATAGATTTTCCAAGCAAAAGATATGAGTACTAAACAAAGCATTACGATAAGTATCTTTGTAAATATCGGCAATTTTTGTGATTTATACTCTTCATTCCTCATTTCTTTTCCCATAAACATTAACCTCTATTAGGTACTTGTTCCTAATTAGATTAATTAGGTACTGGTTCCTTTAAAAG
>JAUXTV010000009.1 GCA_030679025.1 Candidatus Woesearchaeota archaeon | reverse complement strand
GATGCAACTTTGGAAAAACTCAAAGCTACCACCAAGAAAAAAGAACAGAAAGGATTAGGAGATTTCTTCACATGACTTGGTATGTATACTCTCTATTATCTGCAGTTTTTTTTGCCATTTATTTTCTTATTTTTCATAAATATATTCACAAAGAACGTCCTCTAGAATATTTAGGAGTAATGTCCATCTTAGTAGTTTTATTTTCTTTTCCTCTGCTCAAAGATATTTCTTTCAATCATGAGCCTTTGGCTTGGTTGCTTATGTATGCTATTTCTCTATTATTAACTATCTTTTTTGTCTGTATAGCATTATCCTTCAAACACTTAGAATCATCAGAAGCAGTGCCTTTAATGAATATTTCCCTCTTATTTGTAGTTTTTTTTAGTATGATCTTATTTGGTGAGCAAATTTCTCTCAAAAATCTTATAGGTATTCTGTTGATGGTGGCAGGATCTTACATTGTTGAAGTAGGTATCAAGTTGCAGAAGCTTCACAAAGTATTTCATCGATTTAGACAAAAATATCTGGTGTATACCTTGTTGGCCACGGGAGTGTCTAGCATTATCATAATCATTGAGAAACTCCTCTTAAACCCTGAAATTCTTAGAGTGCCCATCACCGCAGTAGCTCCAGACTCTTTGTATTTTCTAACTCGAGCAGGCATGGCTGTTAATTTTATCCTCATACTTTTCTATCAGCATAATTTTACACGCATGCAGCATACAGCAAAAACATTAATCTTGCCTTTAATTATTACAGCGCTCTTGAATGTAGCAGCAAACTATAGTCACTATTTAGCGTTACGTGAAGGGTTAGTCTCTTTGGTAGCGCCTATAGCTGCATTATCCACTCTCTTAGTAGTTATTATTGGTGGTGAGCTCTTTCATGAACATAAACTGAAACAGAAGATGATTGCAGTAATATTGATGGTTCTAGCAACCTATTTGATTATTGGCTAACAGGCAACAGGAAATGAGACTCTACGAAGCTTTGGAAAAGAAACTAAACAAGAAAGAGCTTGAACTAGTGCCTCGAGCATTTGACATGGTGGGATCTATTGCAATCTTTAATGAATTTCCTAAAGAATTGAAGAAAAAAGAAAAGCTTATTGCAGAAACTTTAATGCAGTTAAATCCACATATAAAAACAGTCGCAAAAAAAACTGGCAAATATACTGGAAAGTACAGAACTCCCAAGATTGCTATAATTACAGGTGAAAAAACTAAAGAAACACTACATAAAGAAAACAGTATATCTTTACGTTTAAACGTTGAAACCTGTTATTTCTCTACGAGAACTGCAACTGAGCGTTTACGTGTAGCAAAACAAGTCAAGAAAGGAGATAAAGTATTAGTCATGTTTTCAGGTGTTGGCCCTTTTCCTTGCGTCATTGCAAAAAATGCTCAACCTAGTTTAGTATATGGCGTAGAGGTGAATAAAGAAGCACATACATTTGCTCTAGAAAATATTAAGATAAATAAATTAAATAATGTTGTAGTACAACAAGGCGATGTCAAAAAAATAATGCCTAAGATAGCAGAAAAGTTCGATAAGATTTTACTACCTCTGCCTAAAAAAGCTGAAGACTATCTTGATTTAGCATTGACTAAGTTGAAACCCAAAGGAAAAATTTATTTGTATATGTTTGTCAGTGAATATGACTTCGGTGCTGTCAAGAAAGCCTATCAACGCCGGTTTAAGAAAGTAAATCTAGTGGAGTGTGGTAGATATAGTCCGGGTGTTTCTAGAATCTGTTTGGAATTGAGTAATAGTATATACTACTTATAAGTAACTACAAATAAAAAGCTTTAAATAGTCTCAAATAGGAGAAGTTCTATGACATTTCCACCTCGAGAAACCAAAACATTCTGTGAACTTCTAATAGAACAAGCTTTAGAAAAATGTCAAGCAGAAGGCTATCAAGCACAATTTATGCCTCAGCTAGTAGATGAAAGAATTATGGGTAAGCTCCCATGGGATAAAGGATATTCAGCACCTAGCATCAGAGCAACAGGAAGAACTAAGCAAGGCAACGCAGTTGTTGTCTATGCACATATTCCTACGTCGCTAGCAACTTCAGAAGGCATCAGACAAGCAGCAGGCGTCGTAACTAATACAGATCATCTTCTAAAAGATGAGTCCCAACAATTAGTTGATCAAGATGGACTAACAGACTCACAAGGTAATCGTCTTGTCTGGGTTATTGATTATAGTAAATCAGGAAAAATGCGCTCAGGCAGAATCTCTATAGCACAAGCGTTAGAACATTCACAAACCATTCCTTTTTTAGGAGGAGAAAAACGTGCTCAAGATTATCTTCTAGCGCATGCGAAAGCCTATCTTACAGATGTTATTGACATTCCATATAATGTTGACTTACGTGAAGATTCCTTCTTAGCACGCTTCCTCAGTCTCGATTACGTCATCTATAAAGGTATTCCCGGCAGCTTTCATTTTAGTCCTACCTTACTGAGTTGTGGCCTCAGTGTCGATGGAGATGGCTTCTACAGGGGTGGTGGCAGGTTCTTCGGGATACGTCAACAAAGCTCTGAAGGTTCAAAAAAGTAATGTATAATAAAAGAAAATCTTTAAAATTCTAAAATCTTTTTCTTCGTCTTGATCGCGCTTGGAGCATCTCCACC
>JAUXTV010000003.1 GCA_030679025.1 Candidatus Woesearchaeota archaeon | reverse complement strand
ATTGGTCTTTTAAGCGCTAAAGAAAGTGGTGAATTACAGGAGATTTTAGCAAATGTTGAAAGATACACTGCAGAATCTGATATCCAAGAACGATTGACTAGACTCAAAGATAGATTAACAAAAAGACTTACTACTTTAGATCAAGGATTAGAACAACAGCAACCAGAAGGATTACAAAGATTTAATGAATGGTTCAGTACTCAAGTTAAAGGAGAAAAAAGAGGATCAAGACAAGCTTTAGAACATTACCAAGAAAGGATTGGTACTTTAGTTCAAGTCTATGATCTCAACAAAGACAATAAACTTGCTCAAACTGCTTTACTTAATAAGACTAGTGATTATTTCTTACAGACACAACAACTGGTAGTACAAAAAATTAATGACTACCTTGCACAAAATGCTTTTGCATCTTCAGAAGAAAAAGAATTTTTTGTCCAATTAAAACAAGTTGCAGATCTAGACCCTAGCGGCAGAAAGTTGGCAGACTACCTCTTAAATGCTGATAACTATTTTACACTTTTAGCAACTTCTGCGCAAGTCCATCAACTTAAAGATCACTTAGGTAAAACTTTAGAGGATGTTGTTGCTTTACAAGGAGCTTTGGACCAAGGTATTACACTGAAGAATACTTTACGCACAGCAAGTGATCAAGATCTTACTGCATTACGCAAGCAAACCCAGGAATTAGAAACTTATATGACTGCCAAAAAGGAAGAACTAGAAAAGAAAGGTCATAAGATCGATTATGAACTCTTCCCAAGAATGAAAGCAGCCAGAGATCAAATCTTGGAAGGCATTGACACTTTACGAAGTGTTGGTGGAGTTGCTGGTGCTGTTGTTGGCGCTGCAGGAGCTTACTTACTTGCTGATAGATTATTTAGTGGGAAAAAAGCAACTAGAAGAGAACTTATTACTTTGCGCGCAGAGAATCAAAGACTCACAAGCTTAATAAATGACCAAAACAAACCTAAAGGGAGCATACCATGATTAAAGACTGTACTTTATTGGAAGCATTATCTTGCAAAGACTCAGACTCTGTTGTAGATGTAGCTAAGAAATTACGAGAACATGTTATTCGCTATATTTATGTGACTGACGCTAACCAGAAACCTGTTGGAGTTATTTCTATTACTGATATTAATAATCGTGTTGTAGCAGAAGGTAAAAATCCTACTGCATTGAAAGCTAAAGATATTATGACAAAACCTATTCAAACTTTTGAAGAAACTCTAGATGAGAAACAAGCTTATGAACAATGTGTCAAAAGCAATGTTGCTACTTGTCCAGTAACTAAACAAGGAAAATTAGTAGGAATGATTACCATTCATGAACTTTTACGGAGCATAACTCACGTTAGGAAATAAAGAACATGGCTAGACTTAAAGAATTTATCACTGGAAGCTTGGATACTTTAATTGCAGAAGATCCAGATGTTCGCAGACACTTCTCTACTGAACAAGGTCAACCTTTAGATCCAAAAGGCTCTGTGTATCAAGTCAGAAAAAGCATGTTAGAAGCTGCACTTACTCAAGCTTATGATAGTAAATTAAAACCTTACGATAAGAAAACCTTCTTACAGAAATATGTTGCTACGCCTTTACGTTATTTAGCAGGCGCTGGTTATGTTGCTGGAACAGCATTGTTTTTTGGACTACCTGGACCTGTTGGCTTTGGATTCACTGGAGCTGGAGTAGTTGCAAGTTCTTTAGCAGATGCAATTGATAGTTATGCTTATGTCAGACATGGTCAAATGAAAGGACGAAGAATTCTTGAAATCCTTGGAGAAGATGTTCTGGAGAAACCACTAGCTTACTTACCTATTGGCACTGGATTACTCGATATGTACAGAGGCAGACGTAAATTTGAAGCTAAGCTTTTCAAAGATGCACAACCTGCACTTCATGATGCCTTGAGTTATGCTAAGGGATTATTCTTGGATCGAGTCGCTACAAGAACTGAAGATGACAGAACAATTATTCCTCTTAGTGCTTTCAGAGATCAACGTTATGCTTCAACAGCAGTTAGACAAGCAGCATAACTTTATAAATAGTTTTTATTCTTTTTTTCTTATGCTCCAATTTCCTTATTACTTAGTCTTAGGAACTCACTATAAAAATTCTAGAGATACTCCAGCTGAGATTCGAGCTCCTTGGCAAATATTTAGAATAGATGGTCCTCGAGCTTATGCTCAATGTGTTTCTACACAACCTTCAAATTTTGATTTTACTCCTCTTGAGCACGGAATGTTATATGCTAAAGTCTTCAAATGGATTGTTCTTCGTGCACTTCCTTCTACACCAGCAGCACCAGGCATAGTCACTGATCCGAGAACACTGGAAAATATGCTCTTGCGACAAACAAAAACGAAAAAGAAATAATTTTCTTATGCAAACAACAATTCAACAATGGCTTGAAAGAGGTATCAGAACTTCTTGATGCTTTATCATAATTATTTTTTATATCCAGTTTTTTCAATCTCATGCGCTAACTTTACATCGCCAGAGCGAGTTATTTTTCCCTGCTCCATGACATACACTTGATCCACATCTAAATATTGGAGAATTCTGTTATAATGGGTAATAATTAAGACAGTCATCTTGGTTTCTTTTTGGATGGCTTTGATAGTATTTCCAATTATTTTTAATGCATCAACGTCTGTACCAGAATCAGTTTCATCTAAAATAGCTAAGGTTGGCTGTAACACTGCTAATTGGAGCATCTCAGCTTTTTTCTTTTCTCCACCAGAGAATCCTTCGTTCAAATATCTATTAGCAAACTGTTCATCGAAATGGAGTTCTTTCATTTTTTCTTTTAACATCTTTCTGAACTCTAGAGGATTTAATTTTTCTTTTCTTCTTACATTTAACGCTGTTCGTAAAAAATTAGCAATAGTGACTCCAGCAATCTCACTAGGATATTGGAAAGACAAGAACATTCCTTTTTTAGATCGTTCTGTTGGAGATACCTTTGTAATATTTTCTCCTTTATAGATGATTGATCCTTTGGTGACTATATATTTTGGATGTCCCATTAAAGCAAATGATAATGTTGATTTACCAGAACCATTAGGACCCATCAAGACAGCAACTTCTCCTTCATTGACTTCAAGATTAACACCTTTTAATATTTCTTTTCCATCAATAGTTACTTCCAGATCTTTGATTTGAATAAGTGGTTTATTCTTCGTCATGGTAGTGCTCTCCTAAATATTTGTAGATTCCTTTTTTGACAGCAAATAAGGCTAATAATGCACATTTGACTCTGACTGGACTGAGTTGAATTTGCAATAAGTCAAAGACAAACTCATTTTTTAAATTTCTGACTTCTTCTATGGTTTTTCCTTTGAGCGCATCTGTTAACATACTTGCAGCAGCTTGTGAGATAGCACAGCCTTTTCCTTCAGTTTTTATTTCTGTGATCATTTTCTTTTTATCAAGCTTCAAATAGACTTGGATTTCATCACCACATAAAGTGTTTTGATCTTTGAATTGAATGTCTGGATTAGTTATTGTTCCTTTATTTCGCGGATGCTTGTAATGTTCCAAAATTTCTTCCATGTACATGTCCATATTACTTGAACACCTTCCTGACTTTTTCTAAAGCCTTGACGAGAGCATCAATATCTTCTGGTGTGTTATATAAGTAAAGTGAGAGACGACAGCTCGCTTGTATTCCTAATGCTTTCATCAGAGGCATAGCACAGTGATGACCACCACGGATAGCAATACCTTCTGTATCTAGAATAGAAGAGACATCATGTGGATGAATATCTTCAAAGTTGAAAGCGATGATGCTTGATTTTTTCTTCAGATCTTTTGGACCATAAAGAGTAATACCTTTTACCTTGGACAATTGTTCATGAGCATATTTTAAAAGTTCTTTATCATGCTGCTCGATGTTGTGCATACCGATGTTCATTAAATATTCAACTGCTGTTCCAAAAGCGATACCTCCAGAAATATTAGGAGTTCCAGCTTCGAATTTCCAAGGCAAGTCATTGAATGTACTGTCTTCCAAAGTTACTTCTTTGATCATGTCTCCACCATAGAGGAAAGGAGTCATCTGTTCTAAGAGTTCTTGCTTGCCATATAAAACACCGATACCAGTTGGGCCTAGCATTTTATGACTGGAGAAAGCAACAAAGTCTGCATCTAGAGCTTTGACGTCGAAAGGCATATGGGGAATACTTTGAGCTGCATCGATGATGACTTTAGCACCTACTTTGTGTCCTTTAGAGATAATTTCTGCAATAGGATTAATTGTTCCAAGAACATTGGAAATGTGAGTAACTGCAACTATTTTTGTTTTCTTTGTAAAAA
Source organism: Candidatus Woesearchaeota archaeon (assembly GCA_030679025.1). Classification (GTDB taxonomy): domain Archaea; phylum Nanobdellota; class Nanobdellia; order SCGC-AAA011-G17; family UBA489; genus JACOVP01. The sequence goes on along the minus strand of JAUXTV010000003.1, from coordinate 1,844 downwards.
GTTTACTGTCGATGATTAATTCTCCCTCTTTGTTGACTTTGATAAATTTAACCACTGCTCCCACACGTTTTGCAATTTGCTGCCAAGGAACTAGATTAGCATGATGCTCCATTTCTGTCAAGAGAATTTCATCGCCTTTCTTTAATTCTAACCCAAGACTATAAGCTAACAGATTAATACTTTCTGTAGTGTTTTTTGTGAAAATAATTTCCTTGAACTTCGCATTGATCAAACGAGCAACTTTTCTATGCGCATCTTCATAGGCTAATGTAGCTTCTTCACTTAAAGTATAAATGCCGCGGTGGATATTAGCATGCATTTTTTCATAATAATTACTTAAAGCTTGAATTACTTGCTTAGGCTTTTGCGAGCTGGAAGCACTGTCTAAGTAAACTAATGGTTTTCCCTGGATCTTTCTCTTAAAAATAGGAAAATCTTCCTTGATTGTTGGTGGAATAATGCTTTTCATTGTTCGATTAGGAATGCAGTTTTTTCTTCAATTTCTTCATGAAGACGATCTTTTAATTCTTGTGCATTAATTTTTTGAATGATGGGAGCGAAGAAACCTCGGACGATAGTAGCTTGCGCTTCTCCATCTGATAAACCGCGAGAGGTTAAATAAAATACTTTTTCACGATCTATTTGACCGACTGTAGCACCATGCTTGCATTTGACGTCATGATTGTCAATTTCTAATTTAGGAATAGCATCGACTGTTGCATCATCACTTAAGATTAAAGTATCTTCTTTTTGATATCCTACACTATGATGAGCATGTTCATGAATCTTGATATTGCCTCTATAGACTGTTTTACTGCTATCCTTACCTACGCCTTTAGTTCTCATATCTGATGTTGTATGTGGAGCAAGATGTTGTGCTTCTACGGCTACGTCAAATTGCTGTTCTTGTTGCGCGAAAAACATAGTATCTGCCTCCATGCTTGAGCCTTCTCCAGACAAAGTAGTGTGAATCATAGAGGTTGTGAACATACTGCCGAAACAACCATCTATCCAATAGATTTTTGCCTGTCTTCCTGTGTTTGCTGTTTTGCTGATAAAATTATAAGTTTTTTTATCTAAATTTTGGACGTTACAATAAGACAATTGTGCATTTTCTTCGAGAATGATATGCAAACGTTGCGTTCTGAGATAGCAATCTGCTGTTGAAGTTACTGACTCTACAATGGAAGATTGACTGTTTTTTTCTGCGATGATAATTACTGTGTCTGCGTCAACTGTTGTTGTACAATGCTTTTGCAATAAAACTGGAGTAGTTAAGATGGTGTTTGCTGGAATGATAATTGCTTTTCCTTGATGCAATGCTTTATCCTGAATATCTTCAATATAATTTGTTGGTTGTTTTTGTAATATTTTGAAAATTGCTTTTCCTCTGGGTGACTGCCAAAACTGTTTGAGATCTTGAATTTGTATTTTTTCAGCTCCTTTAGTAGTGTAAGAACTAGCAGTTATTGTACTCTTGTTTACTTTTTCTGTTGAAAACTTATCTAAAGAAACATATGTTGTCAATCCATACTTTAACTGTGGTAAAGGTAATTGTTTTGTCATTGTTGTGATTAACCAAGAGCATTTTCCATTTCTAATTCTATTAATCTATTGAGTTCGACAGCATATTCTATAGGCAATGCCTTGATAATAGGCTCAATAAATCCAGAGACTATCATCTGACGAGCCTGCTCTTCTGACAAGCCACGGGACATTAAGTAGAATAATTGTTCATCTCCGATCTTAGAGACTGTTGCTTCGTGACCTATCTCCGAAGTCTTGTTATCGACGTCCATGTAGGGAATTGTGTTGGATTTGGACAAGTCATCAAGCATTAAGGC
>JAUXTV010000002.1 GCA_030679025.1 Candidatus Woesearchaeota archaeon | reverse complement strand
ACAGGAGAAACATTTGTAGGTGGTGTTAGTGGTCATGGTGTTATGCTAGAGTGTATGCTCTTCCAGTAAATTTAGCTCGACATTTTCTACATTCATAAATGCCTAGGCTTACACGGCGAACTTGTTGCTTGCTGCAGTAAGGACAAACATGTGTTCCACGTTGACGTTTTTCAATCTCTGCGATTTTAACTCGAATAGTCTTACCATAACGGCTACCGAATCTTCCTGCAGAACCAACTTTCTTTGTTGCCATAGTCTATACCTGTTCTTCCCTTATGAACTGTATGCTAGGAAAGAACTGTGTACAAGAGTGTTCAAAATGCCTTTTTAAAGGTTACTATAAATGACTCTCTCTGAAAGGGAGTTAGATAAGCTTAAAAAGAAAAGGAATGAAGGAAATCTCATGAAAACAATGATCTCTGAAGGTCCAGCAGAAGTTATAATCCATTCTATTCAACCAATGTATGCACTCTTAAGAAAGAGGTTCGTGGCATTAGCATGTAGTTTAGTAGCAGTTGCAGGAGCTACAGGAGTAATACTTTATCCATCCATGCAGAAAAAGAACAATATCAATGCAATTTATGAAATACTAGACCAAAACAATAGTCAAACCTTAGATACTAGAGAAGTACAACCTTTACAAGATCTACACCTAACTCTTCCTGAGAATACAGTTCAATCTGAATTCCAAGCCTTGTTAGAAAATAAATCACCACAAGACGTGCAATCCATTTTAGAAACTCTAGTTAACAACAAATAATTAAAAATAATCGTTCTTAAACAAATAATAATTAATTATTCTAGAAAAATAAATGAGGCCGCCCGGATTTGAACCGGGATCGCGAACTTTCTTTATGGATATTTCCAAGCCCAAGGCTCGAATCATACCAGGTTAGACCACGGCCCCACATAAAAAAAGCTTCTGCTATCCCTTATAAATATGTTGGTGAAAGAAAAAATTATTTCTTCTTAGCTTCGGCTTTCGCCTCAGGTTTAGCAGCAGCTTTTGCATCAGGCTTTGCAGCTTCTGGTTTTGCACCAGCAGCAGGAGCAGCGCCCTTTGCATCTGGCTTAGCTTCAGTCGTTGCCGCAGGAGCGCCAGCAGCAGGTGTGGTTGCAGCAGTAACAGCCGCAGCTGCATCTGCTTCAGCCTTAGCTTTTTCAGCTTCTCTCTTTAAGCGATCTTGAACTTCAGCTAATTGTGTTTGTAATTGTTGTATTTTTTCTGGAGCAACAGTAGTTGTTTCTTGTTTCAAAACAGCATCATATTTGCCAGCATCAACAGCTAGAGTAAAAGTATGGGAGTCTGTGCCTTCAACTAAAATACCTAGAGAATTACAAGAGCCTGCTAGAGACTTGACAGCATCTTTGGTTGTTCTGTCTAGCATAGAATCTTGTTTCATTTTGAAAACTTTGATTAATTGTTCGATAGCGATATTGGCAATTTTTTCTTTGTTAGGGGTGCCAGATCCTTTGGATAATTTTAATTCTCCTTTTAAAAGTTCAGACACAGGTGGTGTTCCAACAGTAATTTCAACTTCTTTGGTTTGTGGATCTACTAAGAGTTTGACTGGAATTTTCATGCCTTTGAATGCAGCAGTTTTCTCATTAACTTTTTTCAAGACATCAGGAATGTTAATTTTTAAGGGACCTAATTTTTGACTCAAGCTAGCGTCAGCTTTTGCTGCTCCGCCTTCAACCATCATGTCAATTTTTTCTTTCTTAGCCATGGTTTATTTGCCCCTACCTTTCTTGTCATCATCTTCATCTCTGCGGACTACTTTGACTGAATCTAGTTTGACTGTAATCGGAATAGGAACTGCTGCTTCTAGGAGTTCAACAACAACTTCTTCTTTAGTTTGATCCACTCTAGTGACTCTTGCTTGTTCGCGTTTGAACGGACCAGAGATAATTTCAACTATATCGCTCTTTTGAATATTCATTTGTACTTTGACTTGTTCTAGCATGTGTTCAATTTCTTTGTAATCAACTGGAGCAGGCAATAAGCCGCGAGCATAAGGTACTTTGAAATAAGCTTCTTCACAAGCTTGTCTGCTGTCAGATTCAATAAAGATATAGCCTCTCAATCCATGAGGTCTGATTAAACTGAAAATAGGAAGTTTCTTTTTTTGGACGTTAGTCACTACAAAATCCATGACTTGGTCTTCTCTGTTGGATGTGGTTCGTAATGCGTAGATTGCCATGGTTATGCGATAATCTCCCAGATGATATTGACTGTAAATCCGATCAAGCCAATGACCAGGATACCAATACCAGATACTTTGACAATGATCTTTAATTCATCTCCAGTAGGTTTTCTCGTAATGCGGAAAACTCTGATACATTCCTGGATAAAGGTCTTTAAGCGTTCTTTAAATGCCATCATAAAACGAGCTTTGGATGCTTTTTAAATATTGTGGTCTACACAAGAGGTAAATGAGATATTCCTAACTGTTACCATTGTAAGCCTCTACTCATTTAGTGATGTCCAAATCCATCTTGATACCATGCCTTAGCATGATCTTCATTGCAATTGTTTTTTTGTGGCTTCTAATTTTTCTAGATATTTTTCATGTCTTTTTATAGCCTTTTCACCTTTGAGTATTGCCCCTTTCACTTGTTTTGGTAAAGGTGAAGCTAAAAGAAGGTCCAGTGTTGAGGGATCGAGCGGTCTACTTCCATAACCTGTTCTAGTATCATATTGTCCTATAAGTACATTTGTAAATGATGCTACAGAAAAACTATGTTCTCCATCAACTTCAATTTCAACTTCAGGTGAACTGCTAGTTTTTTGTTGGTATACGTTTACCCTAGTACATTGATCGTAAGAACCCTGTTTAGCTAGATAACCATCAACTGTTTCACATTCTACATAAAAATATCTCCCCATATCTACTGTACCCCCCAATTCTTTGCAATCGACGCTAAAACAGCTTGTTTTAATAGATCCTATTTTTTCAACTAAAGTTTCATGTTGTTTGTTTGTACGTTGTTCGTTAGTCATGATTTGTTCTCCTTTAATATGATCACTATAAGATAGCAATTGTAGAATATAAGTTAGTGTAATAATATACATTACGACAAATTTAAATAGCTGAGAAGAGTATTCAACTTATGAACAAAGAAGCACTCTTAGAGGTAGGGTTAACTGAGAAAGAATCTGAAGTCTATCTAGCGCTTATAGAACTGGGTTCATCTTCAGCAGGACAAATCATACAAAAAACAGGATTGCACAGGGCTGTAGTCTATGATCTCTTAGAAAGGCTTATTGAGAAAGGTCTTGTAGGCCACGTTATTAAAGGAAGGAAAAAATATTTTGAATCTACTAACCCTAAAAAGCTATTAGATATTGTTAAAGAAAAAGAGATGAAGATTAGAGAAATTTTACCAAGCCTGCTGGAGCTATCACAATTCAAAGAGAGCTTGGACGTAAAGATCTACAAGGGAAAAGAAGGCATAAAAACTGTTTTTGAGGATATTTTAAGAGAAAAACCTCTAGAATGGCTTTCTCTCGGATCTGGAGGAGAAACTTTTCATTTACTTCCTGCATTTCTCACTGAGTTTCATAAGAATCGTGTAAAAGAGAAAATGAAAGCAAGAGGTCTTCTAATAAATAATCCTTCAGCAGTAAAGAGAGGAGAAATATTATCAAAAATGAGTCTAACAGAAATAAGATATCTCCCTAAAACCATTGTAACACCAACAGTGATCAATATTTATAATACTAGAGTTGCGCTGTATGCAGTAACCAAAGATAAAATTCCTTTTATAATTCTTATAGAAAATGAACAACTCGCACATTCTTTTAAAGAATATTTTGAATCCTTATGGAAAATATCAAAGAAAATAAATTAAATGAAATCAATACCCAAATCTTTTTCCATACTCTGCTGGTTGCGTTTGACAGTCGCGCGCTTAGAACCAAAAATTTGAGGACTAGTAACTCCTGTAATAATAACCATAGTGCGAATAACATCATGCAAGTCTTCAGAGATTTGTGCTCCCCAGATGACACGTGCATCATCGTTCAGTTTTTGAGAAACAGTTTCCACAACAGTCTTTGCTTCTTCCAAAGTCATATTCGGTCCGCCAGCGACATTAATCAATGCGCCAGTAGCTCCAGCAACATCAACATCAAGTAAAGGATTATTCAAGGCTTTTTGCACACTTTCCACTGCTCTATTTTGGCTGTCACTTTCACCAACACCAATCATACTAACTCCACCATTGCTCATCACTGTTCGAACATCAGCAAAATCTAAATTTACTAATCCAGCTTTGGTAATTAATTCTGAAATGCCTTTGACAGCATTGGTTAAAATTTCATCAGCAATTTTGAAAGCAGTATGTAAAGGTAAATCAGGAGCTAGCTCCAATAATTTGTCATTAGGAACAACAATTAAAGTATCAACAACTTCTTGTAATTTGTCCAGTCCATACATGGCATTTTCATAACGTCTGCTGCCTTCCATGGCAAAAGGTAAAGTAACAATTGCAATTACCAGAGCATTATTTTTTTTTGCAGCTTCAGCGACAACAGAAACAGATCCAGAACCAGTTCCTCCGCCTAAGCCGCAAGTAATGAAGACAAGATCTGCTCCTTGTAAGCGGCTTTTAATTTCATGTTCTGTTTCTCTAGCAGCTTCTTCACCGACTTGAGGAATAGAACCAGCACCTAAACCTTTAGTGACTTCTCTACCAATCAAAATTTTATGATCGGCAGTAGTGTATAAGAGGTCTTGTGCATCTGTATTAATAGCGATAGTTTCGCAGCCGAGAACACCCACTTCTGTAATTCTGTTGATAGTATTGTTGCCAGCTCCGCCACAACCAACAACTTTAATCTTTGCCTTCTGCTTCGAAAGAATTTCTTCCAGTTCTTCATCTATAGAATGATATCTCTGGGGCTGACCATTCTCTTTTCGCTCAGAAGCTTGTTTAATGATAGATTGCATCACCATGTTGTCATCTCTCTTGAGTGGGAGAATGCCTCACTGCTATATAAATTTACTGCTTCTGGGAAGCAGATTTTGCATTAGCTTGCTTAGATTGAGAAAAAGTAACTTCTTGAAGAGCAGGAATTAAACGTTTGATATGATCTATAACGTGCTTCTGCATTTCATTTTGTAAAGGCAAGTCAATATGGGCTTTATGTTCTTGCACTGTGCAGGCAATGTCTCTTTGGAATAAAGTATGTATAATTCCGTGCAATTTTTCTGCATCACTAGTAACCAATCTTTTTACAGTCACTTCATAACTGACAGCTCTTCCTGCTAGCGGATGGTTAAAGTCAACAACAACTCTGCCACCAGAAACTGATCTTACTGTTCCCAGCGTGCCATTTAAATTGAGTTGCAATCCAGGAAAAGGATTAATCTGTTGCTTGTGGAAAGTTTGTAAAGGCACAAGCTGCATGAGCTTAGGATCTTTCTTACCAAAAGCTACTTCTGGTGTTAGGTCAACAGTAAAGGTTTTCTTTTCTTCTTTATTGACTAATGCTTCGTCAAGTCCAGAAACAACTTGTTTTTCTCCAACACAAATAATTTGGCTGTGATAATGTGCCTTCGGATTGTAGATCTTGTGTTGTTTTGCGACTTCAGCGCTAGTAACATCAAAGACCTCTCCAGTCTCTTTCAGCTTACCCATATAATCAATCTCAACAAAGTCGCCTTTTTTAATTGCCATGAGATTCTCGAAAGAAAAGTGATATTTAAATCTTTGGCTCACACTACCTATAAGAATTTAGATTATTAAATCAGACAGCATATCTAGTGGGTTGGACCATTGACAAAACATATTCTCTGTCTTTTGATGTGGTTAAAAGTTCAGTTCTAAACCCAACATCAGACATAAGCTTAGTAAAAGTCCATTCATTAAATTTAACAGAACGTCCTAGCAATAATCTTTCATCCCTTTCTAAAGTAAAAGAATCTGAACCAATATGAATTTTCTGGTCATTTTTTAATTGAATCCAGATTTCAATTTGAGTATCTTTTTCATTCCAAACTGCTTCATATTCAACTGTTCTTACTTTTATTCCAATATTAACTGGTACAGTAAAAACAAAATCTAAAGCCTCTTTACCTGTGTAATGCGGAAGTAATTTGTTGACTTTTGAAAAATTAGTCATCTCTACACCAACAATCAAAAAATCATCAGAGCTCATAGAGTCGCGAATATTAGTAAGTATTCTATTCCTATCAGAAAAGTTACCCAAGGTACTTCCTAAAAAGAGTAATAAATTAGCAGAACCATCAGATTTTAAATCATAAGTTATATCTGAAAAGTTACCAAGCTCAAAATCTATTAGGTATTTTTTGACTTCACAACCTTTATGTTTGCTTAAAATAGTTTTTTCAGCTAAATCCAACATTTCTTTACTAATATCTATAGGAACATATCGAAAAGATATGTCTTGACTACTTAATTCCTTAAGAATAGGCAAAACTGGTTGACCATCCCCGCAGCCAATATCTATAAGATTTATCTTTTTTGCATTAGTAAATGAACTGATAAAATCTCTGATTTTTCGAGATAGAAGTTGAGTTTCTGCATAATTAATTCCACCGCTAGATCTTTTTTTAGCAATAGTATGCCATTTTACAGCCCCTTCACCAAGATAAGCAAATTTTAAAGGAATCTCTCCACGTCCTTGAATAGAAGTAATAAGTTCTGCTTCCTGTCTCTTAGTGAACATATATAAAACAACTTTTTACTTGTTTATTAACATTTCTTTTAGACTAATTCTCTCAGCAAGTATTAAAAAGGATTCTAAAGCGCGCAAAGGTATGGTGCGCCTCATAAACAAAAGGAATCTAGGTACAGTCTTACTTGCAGGAATGCTAGCAGGATGTGCTACTATAAAAAAAGAAGAAATAGTTCAGCAAGCAGTTCCACAGCCAACAATAGCTGTAAGTCAACCAAATTTAGAAACACAAATTCAACTCCAACCATTTTCTAGCTTTAATCCTCCAAATGCTGAAAACTTAATTAGTTTAGATCAAGCTCTAACAAAGTATGTCGTAGAAGGGTTAGATGTTGATGAAAAAGAAATTGCAAGCAAGAGAGTTATTAAAGATTATTTTGCCTTTGAAAACAAAATTTATGCAGTAGCAGGCCAGCTAGGATATACAGAAGAAAAAGTAAAAACTCTAACGCCTAAAGAAGCTTTGGAGCTCACAGCAAGGATTGTTGCTCATGAAATGAATTATTTTGCAACTAGTAAAGATTTTGAAAGTAGGCAGGCTGAAGAAGAGCAAAGAAAAAAATTGCAAAGTATATTTACCAAAGCAAAAACACCTTCAGGCATTCAACTATTAGAAAATATAGCGAAGAAACAAGCAGAAATAAAGGCTATGGAAGAAACACTAAATCTCTTTGCAGGTCCAATCACTTATGATGTGGGCTTTGATAGCACTGTTGCACCAAGTGAACTTTTTTTGCAGCAGCAGCCCGTCGTCTGCAGACAATATGCAGCCATAGCAAGGGACATTTTTTTTGTTTTGAAACAAAGAAATCCTCGGTTGGTAAATACCTATGTTTCCGAATACGCTCATAAAAGTCATGTATGGAATCAAGCAACAACTCTCTATCAAGATCAAGGAAAACAAGGGATAAATATTACTTTTTTCGATAGCACTTGGTATGATAGCACAGGAAATATGGAAGGATATGATTTAGCTCATTTTGATAATAAATTATTGTTAACCAGTCAGGTACTGAGATTTACAAATGCAGCACAACCAAAAAAAGAAGAACCAGTTGCCATCAAACCGAACTAACATAAGCTGTAAAGTAAACGTCAGGTGGAAATAGAAAGTTTATTAAAATACACTTTGTAATTGATAATCATGGAATTGATAAATTTTATAGTCAAAGCTAAGAAACAGACTTATGCAAGTGGTAATCCTGCTACAAAGTTAGAAGATGGGTTTGAAGAATTTGTCTATGAAGATGGAGCTTATAGATATAGAGATAGATATCATGCAAGAGATCCAAGACCATTTGGAGGAGAAGAAATTGTTTGGCACAATGGAAAAGCTATTTGGATAATGAATTATTATGGTTATATGTTATCGGATAAAATAGATAGTAAAAGAGTTTATGAGTTTCTTAGAAGGGCGATGAGTCTTGTGGATGAACAAAGACCTTTCAGAGGTCCTTCACATCTAAAAGAAGGAGATTTTGAGTATATTAATGAGAGTGAAGGAAATTTAGATAATTTCAAGGGAGCCGAGAGGATAATGTTCAAAGGAGAGGATGTTTATAAATTAGAATATCATGGGGGTAGAATATGATAAAAACCATTTTGGTTGATGCAGTTGATGCTTTTGTTATTGAAGATGAAGGTTCCTTTTGGATTTTTAAGGAAATGCATGATTTGCTACAGATATTTCCAAATAGGAAAATTATTCTTACAGGAGCAAATGACGAACAATTTAAGAAGTTCGGACTAGATAAAATGCCTTATGAAGTTTTTACTCTAAAACACAATCCCGAGAAAACAGACCCTAAATATTTTGAAATAATGCTTAAACATTTTGGTTTGAACAAAGAGGATGTTATTTACTTTGAACATAATCCACAAGCGGTAAAGAGTGCAGAATCTATAGGTATATTATCATACTATTATGATCCTAAGAAAAAAGATTTGAAAGCTTTAAAGGAGTTTCTTGATAAGAATTCTTTATAATGAATATTCTCTAATCAAATCCAACCACCCATTTTCTTTCAACTCTAAATTAACTCCTGCTCTTTCAGATGATACTTCATCAGTTGTAGAATGATTTTCTTATTAATATAGCATCGATATCTTTTGTAATTTTTGTAATTCCTCTGAAATTACCTTTTTTATCAAAAACGTTAATTATTTTGGCATTAATTTTTTTCGGAACATTCCATTTATCTAATGCCTGCATTTGTTTTTTAAGTACTATCTCATCGAAGGTTTTGCGTTGCATAGTTGCTCTTCCTGCAGAATTTCTGTTTCCATCGAACCAAAAAATTTTGAACCCGTATTTATGTAGAAGATTTACAACATCAATAGTTTTTTGGTCAGGACTAAACCCCCAGGTTATTACAATATCTTTATTTTTTTCGAAATATTTAACAATAAATTTATCTACATTCTTAATTATTCTTGACGTTCTATGATATTTTTCCATATCAAAATGTTTGTATTTGTATTTGCTTTCTAGAAAATTACCGATTGTTGTTTTTCCTACCCCGGGTATTCCTGCAATTAATATTAATCTTCGTTTCATTTTAGTATTCATTTATAATTTTAAAATCAAAACACTTAATAAAACTTGTTTTTTTAGCTTTTTACCTGACATTAACATTACAGCACAAACTAGCACAATCTTTATAAATCAACCAACGCCCAATCAATCTCATGACAGATACCAAACAGATGCCTATGGGTGACGCGGTAAAAGTAGGTCGATACATTATTGTTGATGGCATGGCTTGCGTCGTTAAATCCATCCAAGTTTCTAAAACTGGTAAGCACGGTCACTCCAAAGCGCGTGTGGAAGCGCAAGGATTAATCAATGAAGGCGTGAAGAAAATTTTTATTCGACCTCTGTCTGATAATATTGATGTTCCTCTAGTTGAAAAAGAAAATGCTCAAGTCTTGTCAGTAAAAGACAATAAAGCTAATGTTATGGATATGACTACTTTCGAAACCTTCGATCTAGAAATCCCAGAAGAGTTTAAAGCTCAATTAAAAGAAGGCATCCAGATTACTTACTGGAAGCTCATGGGTCAAAAAGTCATCAAGCAGGTAAAATAAATGGTAAAATTCACAGAAGCTTCACAACGTATGTTCAAAAATGTATTTGTCTGTCGAAGATGCAAGACCAAACAACGTGCAACATCACAAAAAGTAATCAAAAGATTAGTCTCTTGTAAAAAATGCGGGTGCCGAGCTTTACGTCCAATGAGAAAAGGAAAAAAAGCTGCTAAGTAAACATGAATCTTGATTTACTCTTCGCGATTATTTTTTATTCTCTAATTTTAGTTCTTTTTTTCAAGTATCGTTCTCGCTTTGAAGTGCAGGGAAAAATCGTCGCTCTCTTCAAGACCCAGTTAGGCATCAAGTGGATGGAATCTATTTCTAAGAAAGATGATCAGAAATGGCTTGTAGTTCTAGGATATATTCTTGTACTTGCAGGCATCATCTTGGGTGTCTTTGGTTTTGTAGCTAATCATCAGCTCTGGTTAATCATAGGTAGCTTTTCCTTGTTCTTTGGTTTATTATTAGCAGTTCCTTTAAACTTATGGGGACATATTGGTACAACTATTGGATTTATAGGTATGGCCGTGATTCTCTTCTTATTAGTCAAGGGAACAATTACTATGCTCTTTGTCGCAGATGCTCCTCCTGCAGTAGCTCCAGTCTTGCCAGGTGTTAGTGTTCCAGGATTGCCTAATCTCTCTTTTTGGCATTGGATTGTCGCTATCTTTTTAGTTGCAACAGTGCACGAATTTTCTCATGGTATCTGGGCTCGCTTATATAAAATTAAAATTAAGTCTTCAGGATTTTTATTCTTCGGTCCCATCTTGGGAGCTTTTGTAGAGCCAGAGGAAAAAGAATTGAATAAAAAATCTAAGCCAGCGCAGTTAGCTGTGTTTGCGGCAGGTCCTTTCTCCAATATTATCTTTGGAATATTCTTCTTACTCATCATGAATTTTATTACAGGTCCTCTCTATGGCAATGTCTATGAAGGTACAGGTATCAACATCAAAACTATTATTGAAAACCAGCCAGCAGCAGAAGCAGGTTTAGTTGCTCCTATTATTATTTACGAAATTAACGGTCAAAAAACAACTGATGCAGTA
>JAUXTV010000229.1 GCA_030679025.1 Candidatus Woesearchaeota archaeon | reverse complement strand
CTAATGGACTTCAAATTCCCAGACGTCGGAGAAGGCATAACTGAAGGAGAGATAGTCCAATGGTTAGTAAAAGAAGGAGATATGATCAAGCAGGATCAAACTATTGGTAAAATAGAGACAGACAAAGCAGTTGTAGACATTCCTTCGCCAGTTAGTGGAAGAGTCGCAAAAATTCTCGTGCCTCAGGGAAAAACAGTCAAAGTAGGACAAGTCATGATTATCATCGATGAAAAAGGAAAATCCTCAAGTATTAAATCAACACCATCAGCAAAAAAAGAAACTCTAGCTCCAAAAAAAGAAATGCAGACAGAAAAGAAATTCAAGTCCGTCGGCGTTGTAGGAGAATTAGAAGAAGCTAAAGACATTCCAGTGCCTACGCCAGAGGTAAAAGCTGAAGCTTCTGTCAGAGAGCATGAAGATATTCTTGCATTGCCAGCAGTACGGAAATTGGCAAAAGAATTAGGAGTAGATTTATCAGACATCAAAGGTTCCGGTAGTCATGGACAGATCACTGAAGAAGACATTAAGAGCTCGGCTCCCACAGAAAAGAAAATAGTTACGCATCCAGATATTAAAGTCGTCAAGAAGTATGACTTCTACGGTTATGTAGAACATATTCCCTTGCACGGTTTAAGAAAAACTATTGCCAATAATATGATCAAGTCGCATATGTCAACCGCATTAGTCACGCATATGGATGAATGCGACGTCACGCATCTAGTAGAAATTAGAGAAAAGGAAAAAGACAAATGTGAAAAAGAAGGAGTCCATTTAACTTATTTGCCTTTTGTTATCAAGGCGCTTATTCCGGCCTTGCAAAAGCATCCCTTGCTCAACGCTGTGATCGACGATATCAACCAAGAAATTATTCTTAAAAAATATTACAGCATAGGTATAGCAGTAGATACAGACGAAGGGTTAATTGTACCAGTCATTAAAAATGTGCAGCTCAAAAAATTAATAGATTTAGCAAAAGAAATAACAACCTTGGCGACAGCAGCAAGAAACAGGACTATAGATTTGGGAGATATCAAAGGCGGGACATTTACTATCACTAATGTGGGAAGTTTGGGAGGCACTTATGCTACCCCTATCTTGAATTATCCGGAAGTCGCTAATCTCTGCTTGGGAAAAATCCAAGAACGACCAGTAGTCAAAAAGGGAAGAATAGAAATCAGACACATGATGACTTTATCCTTATCTTTTGATCATAGAATTATAGATGGCGCTGAAGCTGCTCGTTTTTTGAACGATGTTATTATTCATCTAGAAGATCCTGATATGTTCTTAATAGAATAAAATTACACACCTAATAATTCACGAATTTCTTCCGTTGGTTTCCAGGGAGGATTAAAAGTAATTTCAACTTTTGCAGATTTTACGCCTTTTAATTCTTTAACTCTTTTTTCTACATCAGCAATCATCATCGGACCATAAGGGCACATAGGCGTAGTCAAAGTCATTTTAATAAGAATTTTAGTTTTCTCAATAGTAATGGTATAAATGAGTCCCAAAGTCCAGACATCTAAACCTAATTCTGGATCCTGCACTTTTTTCAATTGAGTAATAACTTGTTCTTGAGTAACCATGTTGGTGTAAAGAAAATGAGATTAATAAAGGTTAGCAATGCAATGTGATGTAGTAAGGCGAAGCCGAACGAAGAAGTGGAGTTTAAGCTTCAAAGCAAACACAGAGTAAATAGCGTTTTAAGGTATTCTTTCTCTTTCCATTACAAAAATAATCTGAGTTCAAATACCTATCTAGAGAGTTCAGTTAAGCAGTCTTCTATTTGTTTATCGCTTATAGGATCAGAAACAAAAGCATCGCCAAAATCTCGCAAAAGTACAAATCTCTTTTTACTACCCTCCACTTTTTGGTCAAGAGTCATATATTTGATAAGTTCATCAGTTTTAATATTGGAGGGCAGTTGGGTTGGTAAACCTGTATTTTCAATTGTTCTTCTCAACTCCTTAACTCTATTCCTGTCTAAGTACCCTAATTGGTGCGAAAGAATTGCGGCTCCATACATGCCAATGCCAAGAGCCCAGCCATGGGAGACTGAATAATCAAGAGATTTTTCTAAGGCGTGCGTAATAGTATGCCCCCAACATAGCAAAAGTCTTGGACCTCTTGATCCAGTTTCGTCTTGTTCAATAATTCCTAACTTTATTTTGTTTGATAATTTGATGTAATCTGATAACATTCCCCAATCTCCAGCTTTAATTTTCTGAATATCTTCATTTATGGAATCTGTTTTCATTCCTCCGAGGCACATTACTTTATTGATAATCTCTGCAAGACCATTTGTGACTTCACTTTCAGGCAATGTTTTTAATACAGAAGAGTCCATAAGTACTAAGCGTGGTTGGTAAAATTGACCAATAAGACTTTTTCCAGTTGGATGATCTATTGCGCAACCCCCAATTCCTGTATCTGCTTGAGATAACACAGTTGTAGGAATTTGAATAAAAGGAACACCTCGCATATAGGTTGCGGCTAAGAAATTAGTTATATCTTGAACAACGCCGCCGCCTAGAGCAATAATAGCAGAGTTTTTATCAATTCTTGCTTTAGCACTTGCGTCATATAATCGAGAAACAGTTGCTAAGTTCTTCTGTCGTTCACCAGCGGGAAAAGTTGTCCATTCTACTGTGTAACCAGATTTTCTAAGAGATTGCTCAGTTTGGTCACCAAATAAATCTCGTAGTTCTGGATGGGAAACAATTAGTGCCTTTCCTCTAATATCCTGTTGTTGAAGTAATGCTCCTAGGTTTAGTAAAACAGTATTACCATAGAACAAAGGATAAGAACGTTCTCCAAATTGGGCTATTTGATAGTCTAAACGCAATGTCTGTGCAATCTGCTGAACAAGCGTAATGAAGTTTTGAGTTTTCATTTTATCTTTATTAAGTAGTAACTAGATAATTAATAAATAATTGTAGTAGTATATTTAACGACAATAGGAAGATTTAAATAGAATTGATTCTTTTTATTATAGAATGAACAAAGAAGAAGCGTTAAAGAGATTTGGGCTAACTGAAAAGGAGATTAGGGTATTTCTAGCGAGTTTAGAGTTAGGACAAACAACAGTAAATGAAATTGCTAAGAAATCAAATACATTTAGA
Source organism: Candidatus Woesearchaeota archaeon (assembly GCA_030679025.1). Taxonomy (GTDB): domain Archaea; phylum Nanobdellota; class Nanobdellia; order SCGC-AAA011-G17; family UBA489; genus JACOVP01. Next base: position 3,663 of record JAUXTV010000229.1, on the reverse strand, counting down.
ACCTATTGTTATGATATTTTGAAGTCACTAATGGAAAAGGGATTGGTTAGATATTTAATTAAATCAGGAGTTAAGTATTTTGAAGCAGTTAAGCCAGAAAAGTTGATTGGGATTCTTCATGAAAAAGAAGATCAGATTAAATCTGTATTGCCTGAGCTAAATGCGTTGAGAGCTACAACAGTAGAAAAGCCAAAAGTTGAATTTTATGAAGGTAAGGAAGGGATTAAAACAATTCATGAGGATATTATCAAAACAAAGCCAAAGGAAGTTCTTGTTTACGGGAATACTGAGAAACATTATGAAATTATGCAGTGGTATTTTCCGAGATATGTAAAAGAGAGGGTAAAGAGAAAGATTAAAGCCAGAGTAATAACAGAAAAAACAGAGTTGACAAAAGAGAAAATTAAATCCACAGAAAAAGAACAGTTGAGAAGAACAAGATTTTTTCCAGAAGGGTTTAGATTTCCAACATTAAAATATATTTATGGTAACAAAGTGGCAATGATTTCTTTAGGTAAAAATATAGTAGGGGTTGTTACAGAGAACGAAGCAATAGCAAAAGGAGAATCCGTGGCATTTGAACTTATGTGGAAGGTTGCACAGCAATAAGAAAGAACATGGTAATCTAGTAAAACCTAAGGAAAGGGATGAGAGTAGACAAGAAGGAGTAGTGACATTAAGGAAAACTCTCTTGGAATCAAAAATTTCAGACGTTTACTTTAGAGGTTAGCAATGCAATCTTGAGGGAGACAGCTGGTCACTAAAAAGCGAGTAGAAAAGACACCTCTTTTTCCCGCAGAATAATGATTGGGTTACAGATAGTCCCCCCTCAAGAATTGAGTAGAAATAGTTACGATGTTTACACAACCTAAACTCATAGAAATAAGGAGTAGAGCTTCTATATAAAGCTAACGACAGAAAAATTTATAGGGAAGAAAAAATCAGCAAAGACATGAGTATTTCCTTATGTATGATTGTGCGTGATGAAGAAAGATATCTAGAGCAAGCAATCAAATCTGTGCAAGAACTAGTAGATGAAATTATTATTGTCGACACAGGATCCTTAGATAGAACTGTTGCAACAGCAAGAAAATATACTCCAAACGTGTTTTCCTACAAATGGGACAATGATTTCAGTAAAGCAAGAAACTTCGCATTGTCAAAAGCAACAAAAGAGTGGATTTTAGTATTAGATGCGGATGAAGTGCTCAGCAAAGAAGACCATCGAGTCATCAAAGAGTTAACAAAGAGCAAAGAATATGAGGCTTATACTTTTGTCCAAGTGAGTTATACTAATGATAGAAAATTATTAGGATTTAAATTAGTCAATCAGAAAACTCCAGAAGCTAAAGAGTTTATAGGGTTCATCAGTTGTAATATCATTCGCTTATTTAGAAATAATAAAGAGATTAAATTTTCAAGTCCTGTCCATGAATCCATAGATGCATCTATCAAGGACAAAAAAAGAATACAGCAAACTGCAATAGTCATCCATCATTATCAATTTGAAAAAGGAGAACGCGTCCATAAAGCTAAACAACTGCAATATTTAAAAATCTATGAAGAAAAAATAGACCAATTTGAAAACAAAGCAAAAGTCTACAGGGACATGGGAATTATCCATTACAATTTCAAGGAAGATTATCCCAAGGCAATTCAGTATTATAAAAAATCATTGCTCTTAAACCCCAACAATATCAAGACCTATCTTGGATTAGCAATAGCTTATATGAAAAACAAACAGATAGAGGAAGCTGCAAAGACAGTGGAGGAAGCAGAAAAAATTGATCCTTACAATCAAGAAATAATAAAGTTAAAAAACTATATCAAAAGAGTAAAAGAGTTACTCAATTCTGGAACAGGCTAGACACTTCTTCCAAAAAAATAAAGCTTTAAATCCAGAGAGCCCAATAATTATATAAATAAATTTCTGCAAAGTAAGATCAGGAATAAGAGTAATGACATTAAAATCCCAAAAAGCAAATCCAACCCAATTAAAAGCAGACAAGACAAGAATAACCAGACAAATATTATCCAGCCAGCTCACTTCAGGCATATTAGGGAATAATTCTTCTAACACCATGCAACAGCAAAGACAGAGCTTCCTTATAAGAGTTGTGAAAAAAAGCAAAAGAAGCCAAAAGAAAAACAAACAAAACAAAAGAAGAATAATTCAACCTGGAAAAAGAGAGACCACAACCTTTAAAAGAAGAAAAAAAGAGCAATGAGACTACATGAAACGCAGTTCTAGACGTTGGAAGAAAAAGAGACAGATGCGCTGGAAGTGGCAAAGAAAGCGTATTAGAAGAGAGAAGCGCAGACGTAAAGCGCAAGCTTCATAATCCTTTTATTTTTTTATATTCTTTATCTAGAAAATAAGTGCAGAAATAAATTTTTTCTCAGTTACTAAAAAATAATTTAATGCTCACTGTCTCAAGAACATGAAAATAATCTTCAAAAGAACAAAATAAAACGATAGCTTTATAAATCCGTTTTTTGCTCCAACTCCTACCATGCATGAAGAATAAGTATCAGTCATAAAAACAATTATTCTTCTCAATTTTTTATGCTCAAAAACAACGTGCTCTGAGCAAATGATGAGCATGTTGGTCATGAGTACGTACCAACGTATGATGGATGACATGTCGCATGGTGCGACAACCAACTATTCAATAAATCATGTATATAATGGAAAAGTCTTTAGCGGTCCAGAACAATTCCCGTTGATCCTGCGGGAGGTCGCTGCTAGTGGAGTTCCACTCAAGGCATGCAAGTCATAGGCTCGCAAGAGTACTGGCACAAGGCTCAGTAACACGTCGATAATCTGCCTTACAGTCTGGGATATCCTCGGGAAACTGAGGTCAAACCCGGATAAAAACTACGCACTGGAAGGTCGTTGTTTTGAAAAGAAATGCTGTAAGATGAGTCGGTGGCTGATTAGGCTGTTGGCGAGGTAACGGCTCACCAAACCTAAGATCAGTAGGGGGGATGGAAGTCCTAGCCCCGAGAAGGGCACTGAGATAAGGGCCCTAGCCCTAAGGGGTGCAGCAGCCGGGAAACCTTTGCAATGCACGAAAGTGTGACAAGGGAACTCCACGTGCATACTGTCACTTGATGGTATGCTTTTGTTAAGTGTAAGAAGCTTAGCGAATAAGTGGTGGGCAATACCGGTGCCAGCCGCCGCGGTAATCCCGGAGCCACGAGTGGGGACCAGTTCTATTGGGTCTAAAGCGTCCGTAGTCGGTCATGAAAGTTTCTTGTGAAATAGTTCTTCTCAAGGGAACTGAGGGCAAGGAAAACTCCATGACTTGAGACCGGGAGGGGGCAGGAGTATGCCAAGGGGAGCGGTAAAATGCGATAATCCTTGGTAGACTACCAATAGCGAAGGCACCTGTCCAGAACGGGTCTGACGATCAGGGACGAAAGCTAGGGGAGCAAAAGGGATTAGATACCCCTGTAGTCCTAGCTGTAAACACTGCAAACTAAGTGTTACATATCCTTCGTGGGTATGTAGTGCTGGAGCGAAGGCGTTAAGTTTGCCACCTGGGGAGTACGGCCGCAAGACTGAAACTTTAAGGAATAGGCGGGGGCGCACTACAAGGAGTGACGCGTGCGGTTTAATTTAACTCTACACAGAAAACCTCACCAGGAGCGACGGCAGTA
>JAUXTV010000226.1 GCA_030679025.1 Candidatus Woesearchaeota archaeon | reverse complement strand
ATACAGGGCGTGCGTGCCGATGGTCACGAAATGGTCTTGCAGACCAACCGCCTCCAGCGCATTGAGTGTTTTGATGACGATTCCGGGCACACGGCCAACGCGCAGTGCTTTGTTAAGGCGTTGCTGGTTGTGCGCTGCGGCAGTTAAGGAAGCAAGCCGGCTTGAGGCCTCGGCTTTCCGGGTTTTGAAACGCTCGTAAATTTGCTCGTTCTCCGCGCTGCGCGGCCCCAGCGATTTTTGTGCGCCACGGGACGATTCGCGGATCAGGTATTCGTTGCCACTTTGCGTGCGCCAAAACATGGAACCCCGCACCTCAGCGGCCTCCGCTCTGGTGCGGCGGAGTTCCAGAAAGACAGTTTCAGCATCAATGTATTGCCGCGTCTGATTCGGAAGGAGTTCCAGGAAAGGGCTCATTTTCAGGTGTTTTAAATAAAACAAAACTTTATCCTGAAAATTGATACAAATCAATGTGTTAATTATCAAAAAACTGGCAAAAAACGAAGAACAGTCGAGGCGGTGGCTGAAGCGTGGTGGACTTCGAGGCGCTATAAAAGCAGTGCTGGTCGCGCCCGTCGCGAAAGCTGTCTTTTGTGGACAGCGAGGTTAATCACGCTCGGGCTTCGGTGATAATGCAACCAAATTGCGTTATCGTGCAAGGCCATTGGCAATGCACAAAACTCCAACAGCACCATGGCCTCCGTTCTACCTGCTAACGACCCCATCGACACCCTGCTGTCCGCCCACGGCCTGCGCCGTACCGGCGCGGCGCGCTTGGTCCTGGGCTGGCTGCTGGCGCATCCGGACACGAGCTACACCCATGCCCAGTTGCAGGCGGCGCTGACCGAGGGAGAAGAACCGCCTGGATTGCGGGTCGAGCCCGCAAGGACAAAAAAGAAAACAAAGCCAGGCGACAGCGCGCACCTGGACCGCGTCACGCTCTACCGCCTGATCGACCGCCTCACACAAGTCGGCCTGCTGCTGTGCCGGGTGGACGCCAGCCGGGTGCGGCGCTACCAGGCGATGCCGGCGGGGGTGCATGCGATGCCGCACTTTGAATGCCAGAGCTGCCACCGCGACAGCCCGCTGGAGAACGCCTTGCAGGCCAGCGCCGGCGATCTCGACCGGGCGGCGCAATCAGCGCTCGAAGCGCTCAAGGCGCTGGGCTACCAGGGCATGAGCCTGGACTTTGCGGTGCGCGGCGTGTGTGCCGACTGCGCGACGGGCAGTACCGGCGGTCATCGCCAGCGGGGTGTCGCCGCGTGATCCGTACGCGGCAACTGGCCTACCAGTACCCCGGCGGCGCCGAGCTTCGCTTTGAGGACATCGATGTTGCGCAGGGCGGGGTGCTGCTGCTGCGCGGCGCATCGGGTTCGGGCAAGTCTACCTGGCTGGCGCTGGCGCGGGCGGTGCTGCTGCAGCCCATAGTCATCCTGGCCGACGAACCGACGGCCAGTCTGGACGACGAGGCGGCGACGCAGGCGGTGGCGCTGTTGCAGGCGACGGCCATGCGCTACGGTGCGACGCTGGTGATTGCCACA
>JAUXTV010000221.1 GCA_030679025.1 Candidatus Woesearchaeota archaeon | reverse complement strand
GTTTTAGACTCCAAACAGTTGCAGAATTAATAATGGGTTGTGGGGGTTGATTTCCGTTTGTGTTTACAGTAATGTTAGGGGCCGATTCCTGTGCTATTTCATGTTTGCTTACTGCATCAGAAAGACCTGAGGTTGCTATCAGTCCTGCCCGTTGTGCTAAAGAAAGTCCCGGAACAAAACCAAGTGCAGTATTAACTCCTGTATTGACAACATCTGCTGTCGTTAGGGGAGCACAGGAAGGAAAAGCTAAAGCTGTGATGACCACTGTTTTTCTAAGTATTGAGTCAAGAGACATAGAGCATATAGATACTATGGAATATATAAGGATTATGATTCCTCATTGATAAATGGTAATGCACTTTTCAAAGCCTGTAGATACCTTTAAATAGAGGTTCAGAGTGTGTTACCGCATCTTTCCTTCGGGGAAGAGATCCACAAAAAAGCAAGGAGTGAACAACTCATGCAACAAGAACTATGGATGAAATTATTCGCTATGGGCGACGATGATGAATCAGATGATGATACAGATGATGAAAGTGACGATGGAGATGAAGACTGGTAATTAGCCAGCATCTTTACTTTTTTTATCTTTACTTTTTTTCCTTTTAGGTTCGGGTTGAGCCTTTCTTTTCTATTTTTTTATGCAGACTAGTCATGTTAAGCTTGTTTTTTATTAGTATATGTTCCTTGTAAGCAATATCTTTTTTTATCTCTGCATAAACTATTCACATACTTGGTAAGATGTCTAGTTTCTTTTGTTATGTAAATTATAGTTAGTGTATTTGCTTGTGGTTGTATGACTAGTGGATCTTTTTCAGGTAGAGTGAACACCTCATAGCCTCCGGCTTCTACTGACCAAGGTGCTACTGGATCATAGATCAAGAGTATTCCTTCCTCTGAAGTTTCACTGTCATGCATTAAAGTATAATCACCATGAGTAAATCTTAGAATACTTATCTGACTAGCTGTATTTTTTTTGCCTGTGATCTCTTCCAGCCATAAACTCATGAGAGGATCTTGAAAGACTTCTTGTACTGTTACTAAAGAACCTAGTTGATCTGCTCTAGCACAGTTGTATTTATCTGGAACATATTGCTGTTGATAATGTGCTCTTTGGAAATGCTGGAGTATAGTTTTTGCTTTTTCTGGTGTGAAGAAGTCTTGCAGTTGAATATGAGGAATTTCCTGTTCTGCAAATGCTTTTTTGAGCGCCTGCATAGTCTCTTCTTGTAAATAGATAGGATTCAACCACTTTTCTAGTTTTGTTCTTGTATCACTTGCCATGGAACCAACCTGCTATGCTTAATCGTGGATTGTTAGTATTCACTTCAGACACTTGATGAAAAGAATCTGGAGAAACTTCAAAGATAACGAAAGCATTCCATTCTGGAGGATAGGATTTAACTACAGCTTGAGGTATATGATTTTTTGTAGAAAATAATTCTAATGCACCGCCATCTTTTTTGGTGAATCCTTGTGCTAAATTATAGACATAAGCAACAGCTCTTCCTTCAAGCATATCATCATGAGGCAATAAATAACCAGTTGGAGGATAGACCGCGCCAAAAGCATCAATATTTGGAACCAGCTTTTTACCTGTAATAGCCATCATGAGCGCTTGTAATTCTTCTGATTGCAACACATTGAGAAATCCTCTGATTATAGATTCGTTGGTTTGCAGTAAATCTTCTGTCTGCGCAAAGAAAAATAAGTCTGCATCTTTTTCTGCAAAGGGAAGCGTCATTAAAGCTTTTCTTATCTCCAAGGCTTTTTCTGGAAGCAAGAATTCTTCGAAGATAACATGAGGAAAGGGCTTGTTTTTTGCAAA
>JAUXTV010000219.1 GCA_030679025.1 Candidatus Woesearchaeota archaeon | reverse complement strand
TTGAAGTTGCTTATGAAGAAGTACAGAAGAGCCCGACGTATGGATCTGGATATGCACTTAGATTCCCTAGATTTAAAAGGCTTAGAGTTGATGAAAAAAAAGTTGAAGACATTAATAGTTTATCAGATATTGAACGCATTTTCCACGTGCAGAAAGGAAAAAAACCTGTGACATAGACTTATTGTGCTGGAACTAATTTTAGCCCATCTTTTTCTGGCTTGACAAGAATTTCTTTGCCTTTCTTTAAGTTGAAGTGTTTTGCTATTTCATTGGGAAATCGTATACCTAGGCCTGTACCGATCTCAATAATTCTTACTTCTTTTGCCATTTGTTCTTTCAGCTTATCTAACACTGTATTCAGCGCTTGCTCTTCAGTCACATTAAAGCCACAACGCGCACAATGCAAAGCATTTACTTCTAGATTATACCCTACATCAAACGTTGTTTCCTTCATTTCTGATTTACATTTTGGACAGTTCATATTCATCTTTCCATTTTGAACGCATTTATCACCCAAATGATGTCTTCCACTCTATCTTTTTTCACATGCAGTTCAATGATATATTCTTTGAAATATTTTATGTAGGTGTATCGATCTTTTCCTTTTCTTTTATTCAGCCTTGATTTTTTCGGCGATAAAATTGTTTTGACAACCAAATCCCAACTGACATCAGCATGATACAACAAGTAATGATCTGTGGGTTTTATACTTATTTTACCTATGACCACTGTGATTTGTAGATATACTAAAAAGTATACTTATTTATATACTTTTCTGTACTCTTCCTCCTTTCATTGTAAACATGGCTTTAGGAAGGATCTAATCTTATTAACCTCTTCTCTTCTTTTTCCGGAATATTCTCTCTTTCCTTCGAAAATACTTACTTTTCATCCGTATATTTTTTAATAATCTAAGAAAAAACCGAAAAGATTTCAATTAGCATCTACTTATTTTCATTCTTGCAGTACTTATTTGTCCCTTGATTGGTGCAAATCACTACCATGTCGGTATAGAATATAACAACTGCATAATAATAATGTTTATATACTCGCTCAAAATACTATCACTATATCATTACTACATAAGGTATAGCACTTGCAGAAAGTACTTGTCCCTGAATCGTAGAAAAAAAAGAGAGGTTTAACCTGGGAGGTTGCTTGTATGATTGTAAAGGAGGATTTTTTAAACAAGCTCCGCAATCTTTTCGGACTTAATTTATATGAAGTTCGCATTTGGACAGCATTGTTATCACGAGGCGTGTCCACCGCCGGAGAATTATCTGAAATAGGAAATGTTCCTAGATCACGAGCTTATGATGTTTTAGAAAGCTTGGAGAAAAAAGGATTTATCATCACTAAATTAGGCAAACCTATTCGCTATATTGCAGTAGAACCTAAAGAAGTTGTTGAACGCGTCAAAAAGTACTTTGTCAATGGTGCCAATGTCCGTGTCAAACGATTAGAAGAATTGCGAGGCGGAGATGTTTTAGGAGAATTGAACACTTTACACAAAACAGGTATTGAGTTCATTGAACCTTCTGACTTATCAGGCGCTATTAGAGGAAGACATAACATCTACACTCATTTGGAAACCATGATTAAAGGCGCACAAAAGTCTGTAGTAATTATGACTACGTCTAAAGGATTAATGCGCAAAGTTGAAGCACTAAAACCTGAACTAGAACGCTTAAAGAAGAAAGGTGTGAAGATCAAGATCGCAGCACCTATCTCCAAAGAAAGCGCGGCCGCAGTTCAAGAAATTCAAAAAATTGCGGAAGTGAAGCACACTACAGACGTCAATGCACGTTTTTGCATCGTAGATGGCAAGGAATTGATGTTCATGGTCTTAAACGACGATGATGTACATCCTACCTATGATGTTGGTGTGTGGGTGAATACTCCCTACTTCGCATCAGCCATGGAACAGTTGTTTGAGAATAACTGGAAAGAAATGGATGATGTAGGCAAAGTGACAAACTCCACTAAATAATTTTTTTCTTTTTTTACTCTTTCTTTATTTTTTATTTCATTGCTTTGTCCTGTACAGTCACTGTAGTATACAATTATTCTGAAAGATATTCTTATTTTTCTCAGCAAACTCTATGCATCTCTTTTTTCTATGGTATTTGCATGAGCATCACTGATCAGCCATTTTTTACCAGACCAGGCTATAAACTCTACACAAACAGTTGTTCTTCGGTATTATTGAAATGTTTTCGAAACATCAGTCATCTAGCGAAAATATCTAGCTAAGTTTCAGAAGATCTTCGTGTTGTCCGCACGATATACGGTATTTTTTGGATAAACTATATGAAAACTGTGTTCTTCTCTTGTGCATGACTGGAAAAATTTCTATAGATTCAAAACAACCATATATTCATTTGATTAGTGCTATAGGGAATATCCTTGAAGAAGGCAGAAGAAAAGCATTGCAATCTGTTAACCAAATATTAGTAAAAACCTACTGGGAAATTGGTAAGCAGATCGTGGAGTTTGAGCAACAAGGAAAAGAGAAAGCAGAATATGGATCTGCACTCTTAGACACACTCTCCAGAGATTTGAAGTTAAGATATGGCAGAGGATTTAGTAGAAGGAATGTATTCAATATGAGGCGTCTTTATCTCACGTGCCAGAATTGGCAGACACTGTCTGCCGAATTGAGCTGGAGTCATCATGTAGAGCTTTTATCTCTGGAAGATGATCTAGAAAGGTCATTTTATGAAAAGCAGTGTATCCAAGAAAGATGGTCTGTTCGTGAATTAAAAAGACAAATGAATACAGCGTTATTTCATAGAATAGCATTAAGCAGGGATAAAAAAGGAGTCTTAGAACTGGCTCAAAAAGGACAGCTTATAGAAACAACCAAGGACATTATTAGAGATCCTTATGTTTTGGAATTCTTGCAGATACCAGAAGGACATCACTATTCAGAAAAAGAGCTGGAACAAAAGATTATGGATCATATTCAGCTGTTTCTGCTTGAATTGGGCAAAGGATTTACCTTCGTCGGTAGACAGCACAGAATTTCTTTAGGAGGCAATCATTATTATGTGGATCTAGTATTTTATCATAGAATTCTCAAATGCTTTATTCTTATTGATCTAAAAATAGGTGCAGTCACACCTCAAGATGTTGGTCAGATGAATATGTATCTTAATTATTTCAAGAAAGAAGAGTCAAACAGCGATGACAATCCACCTCTAGGCATTATTCTAGGCACAGAAAAAGATAATTTTAGCATAGAGTATGCCTTAGGAGGCATCACAAATCAATTATTCGTCTCTAAGTATAAGCTCTATCTTCCAGATAAGAAAGTATTGCAACAAAAACTCAAAGAACTCTTGGAGCACAAAGAATGATGAGCAGCAAGCATCTCTACATAATTTCATTACTGATTTTATTTTTTCTTGAATTTTAGGATTATATAAGTAGGATAGATTAGATTCTCTATTAATTGTTCACTTGCTGGAAAGTCGGAATGTTCTTCAAAGAGTAGCAACTTTGCTTGATTTAAGATTTCTAGCGAGAGATATTCCATTACTGTATGGCTTGGTTCATCTAAAGTGATTGTCCGGTTTAAAATATGAGAAGTTACATTTCCTTGAATAAAATAATTAAGTTTATCGTTATTTTTCCATCCCTCTATAAGATTTCTAAAGGGGTGCTTTGTTTGAATTAAAATAATTCCTCCTGGTTTTACAACACGTATCATTTCTAAGATAGCTTGTTGAACATCGTTGCATGCTTGAAGCGCGTAGAAACTAGTTACATAATCAAATGTATTTGACTTATAATCCAGCTTGTTCATATCCCTGACAGTAAATTTACCTAGATTAAGTTTTTGAGCCATTTCTATTTCTCTTTCTGAAATATCTACCCCATACACTTCAGCTCCTTTTTCCTTATAGTAAACTGCATCTTGCCCAGAACCACATCCAACATCTAAAATTTTTGTATTCTTTAAATTTGAAGGCAAGAGAGAGTGGTAATGAGCTCTTGATTTAGTCTCCAATTGGGACGTTTTTTCTGCATATTCTTCTGCAAAGTTATTATAATTCCCCATCTTATTCTTGCACCTGTCCTACAGTTTTATTTGCTTGTTGATCTAGACTAACAATGTTCTCTAATTTTCCTTCTCTTCCTACATTTCTTAGAACATAACGAATAGGAGGCACTAAAACTCCATAAGCAGTTGCACAAGCTAAGTCTGTTAAAGCAGAGGCAGAAGCTGCATCAAATCTTTTTTGCAACTGGTATTGTACAACTCCTCTTACTACTCCGAAAAAAACTTCTCCAATTCCTATAAAAGAAGCATATTGAGCAATCTTAGAGACTACCTTTTTAGGACTGTACTTTCCTGATTCATCTTTCATTTCATTTCTTTCATTTCTAGCAAGCATTCCTATAAAAGGAGCCCAATAACTAACAGCTCCAACACCTGTGGTAATTGAACTATTGAGTGCAGGATTACAACCCTGTTCTTCTAAGCATCCGGCAGTTACTGCACAAGCTACTGTAGAGATCCCCACGCTAGCTGCATGGTAAAGAAAAGTCTTTCCATTTTGTCTGTAAATATTAGTTATTTTGTTTAGTATGCTCATTGTGTTCACCTTACTACTATAGAGCAGAACATAGATTTATATATAAGTAGTCCTGTATCACTACTACTATGGACAAAGAAGATTTAGTAAAATTAGGGTTGTCAAAAACAGAGGCTGCATTGTATCTTACTCTCCTAAAAATAGGAGCATCTGATGTACAGGGATTACTACAAGAAACTGGATTCTATAAAGCAAATACCTATCAAGCACTTGAAAGGTTATGTGACAAAGGCATTATATCCAAAGTGATGGAGGGAAAACGTCGAGTCTATCAAATTCAAGATGCTTCTTCTTTAGTAGAATTTATAGAAAGAAAGAAAGAAGAACTTGACAAACAAAAGGAGTTAGCTCAACAACTTTCCAAAGAAGTAGCTCTATCAAAGAAGCGAATATCATTAAAAGAAACAGCAGCAGTTTTCAACGGAGTTGCAGGAGTTAAAAAGATCTATGCAGATATTATAGAACATAAATTAGATTATCATGTGTTCGGCAGTCCTCTTCAGTCTGAAACAATTATCCCTAGTTATTACTGGCAGAATGTACATATGAAGCAACATGAATCAGGCATAAAGGCACAAATGATTTTTCATAAATCACTCAGACATTGGAAAAAGATCATACGCCATAAGGAGATTAAAGTCCGTTTTTTCGATGTAGAATTTGAACCCCTTACAGAGACTACCATTTATGGAAATAAAATTGCATTTGTTGTTTGGACTGATAAACCTATTGTTACTATTATTGATAATGAGCATGTCGCAGACGCCTATCGCCAAATCTTTAAAACTCTATGGAAGTCAAGT
>JAUXTV010000216.1 GCA_030679025.1 Candidatus Woesearchaeota archaeon | reverse complement strand
ACAAATTTATTCTCCATCCGGCACAGAAAATCCATCGCTTTTGAAAGCATTCCCAGAGATTGAAGGAACCATATATGGATATCCACAAATAGATCAGCAAGAAGCAGAATTTAGAAAAAAATATACCACAAAGTTTGGCATAGAAGCATCACCCCCTGCAGCTTATGGATATGATGCACTACAGTTAATTGCCAGTGCCTTAAGAGAAGGTAAAACTACTCCCGAAGAAATAGCTCAGTATCTTTCGTCCATAAAAGAATATAATGGAATCTCAAATACTATCTCTTTTGATGTCAATGGGAGAGTTACAGACAAGGAATATATTACTAAAACTGTAGAAAATGGAAAATTTATTAGAATAACAGAATAAAAGTTCTAGAAAAGCAACAATTTTATCTAAAGAAGTAGTACTTTTTCTCACAAATCTTTTTATAGCTAGACTGCATAGAGAAACCCATGGAAAAATCAATCCTCTTAGCGAAAGAAGCAACCAGAGCTTTTAAGGTAGCAGATCACTTAACCTATGTGACCTTTCCTTTATTGAATGATCAAAGGCTGTTTGCAACAGTCTCGGAAAAACTCAAAGAAGCCTTAGACAAAGGCATGCGCGCAGTCTTAGAGTTTGATTATCTCTATAAACGTATCCAGTTTGTTCCAGCGGAGTTTCAGACACGCTTAAGTCTTTTCCAGCAATATGCAAGAAAAAGATATGGATTTAGTCCAGCTTCTTTCATAACCATGCAGGAAGTAGATGAAATAGTAACTAGAAGAAAAGAAAGCCCTATAGAATTCATCAGAAAAGACCGTTTAGTCATTGCCTCTGGAGATTATCGTCTCAAAACAGTAAACTTGGACAAAATCAAGGAATTAGTCCAAAATACCAAAATGTTTATAAGCAAGGTCAATGAAATAATTCAAACCGGTGATCGACGACTTTTTGAGTGACCCGAAAGAAGAGTTAAAGCGGGCAGACCATTCTATTTATGTTACGTTGAAGTATACTAGAACAACTGATGTTATCAAGAATACTATCAAAAGACTTATTTCTGCATTTGAATTGTCTATCCATCGAACCTTGATCACGTTACAAAAGCATAAAAAAATCCCTGAAGTATCTCCTACGCCTCGAAAACAGGCGGAAGATATGCTCAAGATAATGCCAAAATGGAAAGAGTACTTAAAATTATATGAAAAATTAATAAAAATAGATCAAGCTCCTTATACAAAAAAAGAAGAATATAGAAAAAATGTTGCTCTTATCGCTCAAATAACTCCAGATACTAAAGAAGAAGTCAATATGGAAGCATTAAAAAACTTTTTTCATAAGACTGTCGAATTCGTGGAAATAGCCCAGGTAATACGCAATGAATTAGAGTTGTTAGCAATGAAAAAAGAAACAAAGCAAGCAAAAGCAGCAAAGAAAAAGAAAAGGTGATAAACTATGGTTGATCTGTTAAAGCCGTGTATGATTTGCAAGAAAAATATGGGCGTTGCCGCTTGTCCTGTATGTGGGATTATAGTTTGTAATGCACATATAAAAATGGGTCATTGTTTTGCTTGTGCTGAAGTAATCAAGAAAGCTAATTTTGAAAACAAAGTTAGAAACGTTTAAATAGAATAAGCTTCTTAAAATTCCTTATGGTGTTAGTTAGTGTATCTTCTTCCAAAGGAGGTTCTGGAAAGTCCACAACGTCAATTAACTTAGGGGTTGCTCTCGCGCAGTTAGGAAAAGATGTTACTGTTATTGACGCAAACTTGTCCACTCCTAATCTCAGTATGTATTTAGGTGCTCCAAATTTACCTATTACTCTACATCATGTGTTAAAAGGAGAAGCGCACATCCACGAAGCTACCTATCAGCATGCTTCTGGCGCTAAGATTATTCCAGCTTCCATTTCTATGCGTAATTTTGAAAATATTAATCTTGCAGATTTGCAATACCATTTGCCCCATATTAAATCAGAATTTATCATCCTTGATGGAGCCGCAGGCATTGACGCAGAAGCGCAAGCGCCCATTCAAATGTCAGATCAAGTCTTAATCGTTGCTTCACCAGAATTGCCTTCAGTAGCAGATGCATTAAAAACAGTGCGCATTGCGCAGCATCCTGGCAAACATGTTCGTGGAGCAGTCTTAACTCGAGCAGGCCATCATTTAGATCTCAAGATCAAAAATGTAGAAACTATTTTAGAGCATCCAGTTATTGGAGTAGTGCCAGAAGATCATCACATTAAAGCAGCCTTGGTCAAAAGAGAACCAGTTGTCCATGTCTTTCCTCAGTCACCCTCAGCTATTGCCTATAAGCAGTTAGCGTCCTACTTTGCAGGCCATGGAGAACTCTTTGTCAATGAGGAAATTCCAAAGCTCTACAAAGCTATGCGATGGATGATTGGCTTACGATAACACTCTAGTTTTCAAATCCTTTCTAATTTTGTAAGCTCTTTCAGCGTCTTGTAAAAGAGCAGTGTCAACTTCCTGAATAAACATTGCTTCTTTGTTATGATTTAATCTCTGTAAAATTCCTTTAAAGGGAGCAGTAATTTGGGAACAACCAATTAAATCATCTTCAAAATTTCCTAGTTTTAACTTTCCTGCAGCATTACAATAAACTAAAATAATTTCATTCTCAAAAGCACGAGCTGTACAAAGAGAATCTACACTCTTTATTTCTGCACGTTTATCATGCTTAATGCCTATGCCTGCATCACCCATACACCAATAACTCGGACAGATAACTATATGCACGCCTCGTTTTGCCATCTTTCTAAAGATTTCTGGGAAAATCAAATCCCAACAAATAACAAGACCTATCTTGCCATAAGACGTATTAAAAACAGGTACTTCATTTCCTGGAATAATATATCTCCGTTCAGGAAGCCATAAATTTACTTTTCTATATCTTGCTTTAATCTTTCCAGTAGCATCAATATAATAAGTGGTGTTATGTAGTCCTTTCTGATCTAGTTCTATAAAAGATCCAGGTACAATGTCGATTTTGTAGTGTCTAGCTAAGTTTTGAAAATGTTTTCTATAGGTATTATTCCCGTCAGCCAGTTCACTTCTCCTTTCAATAGGACCTGTAAGGAAATCCTCTGGAAAAACAATAATATGTGCTTTAGCTGATGCTGCCTTGCTAATAAAAACTTCAGCCTTTTTGAGATTCTCCTGAGGAGAGAATTGTCGTATGTCAAATTGAACTACGGCTATTTTGATTTTCATGAGGTTATGAAGCAATAGGTTATTAAAAGCTTATTCAGCGTTTTAGCTTAATTTCTTCAGAAAGATTTAAATATCAGTCTTAATTATTAAGACTATGGACAAAAAAGACAAACAGCTTCTAATGTTATTGCAGGAAAACAGTAGAGAATCATTGACAAATTTAGCAAAGAAAATCAGCCTTTCCATAGACTCCACGCATAAAAGACTTAAAAAATTGCACAACTCTGGAATCATTAATCGATATGGAATTTTTATTAACCCAAAAGTATTACAATATGATCTAGTCGTAGACATTAAGATTAAGCTGCATAATGTAACTGAAGAGAAAATTAAAGAGCTTATACAACATTTAGTCAATCACCCAAACTGTATAGAACTTATTTCTATTTCTGGAGATTTTGATTTAACCTGTGTTTTAATAGCTAAGAATACAAAAGAGCTTAATGATATTTCCTATGGAATAAGACAACACTTTAGAGAAATTATAGCTGATTGGAAAACAAGTATGAATTTGGAAGTCCATAAGTTTGAATGGTATGATTTTACACAATTGAAATAAAAGAAGTAAAAAAGAAAATAAAAAGATTATTTATTTGTGTTTACAGAACAATGCATGTACTAACAACACAACTCCAGCTAAAACAGTGATCCATTGAGAATACTCAGTTACCCAAAGACCAAAAATAATTACTATTATAGCTATAATACTTTCAAAAAGTTTGACATTGCACATAACTCAACACCTCCATAAAAAAGACAAGAAGAGGAAGTACATAAAGATTGCGGCGACGAAGGATTTAAATACTGTCCAATTATCAAGAATATACAATGAACCGAGTTGGTTGTCTTCATCATCGATAATAGACTTTTTTCTAGTGCAACTACTCTTCAAAAAATAACACTCAATAGTGGATGTGGTGTAGCCTGGTTTAACACGCAAGCCTGTGGAAACACTGTAGAAAGCTTGAGACCGCGAGTTCAAATCTCGCCTTCCACTCTTCCCAATTCTAAGAGGTATAACTAATGGAAGAACTCAGCAGGGCAAAAGGCACTCGAGATTTCTTGCCAGAAGAAAAAATTCTACGTCAATCAGTAGAGAATACGCTCAAAAAAATCTTCGAACGCTACGGCTTTTCTCCAGCAGAAACTCCCATCTTGGAAAGATATGATGTCCTCGCTTCAAAATATGCAGGCGGTGAAGAAATTCTCAAAGAGACGTTCAAGTTAAAAGATCAGGGTGATCGTGAATTAGCTTTGCGCTATGATTTGACAGTTCCTCTTGCTCGAGTCGTTGCCATGAATCCAACTTTAAAAATGCCCTTCAGAAGATATCAAATGGGTGTAGTCTTTAGAGATGGTCCACTAAAAGCTGGAAGATATCGTGAGTTTACTCAGTGTGATGTAGATGTAATTGGTGCTTCTTCCATCAAACAAGACGCAGAAATAATTAATTTAACTCTAGATGCATTTAAGGCAATTAATATTAAAGCAAAAGTAGAAGTAAATAATAGAAAAATTCTCGACGCGTTAATGGAGACAGCGCAGATTCCAGAAGATAAAAGAACTACAGCAATCCTCTCGATTGATAAGCTCAAAAAATTAGGAGTAGAAGTAGTCAAAAAAGAATTGCAGCAAAAAGGAATTTTTACAGAGCCTATAGATAATCTGTGTAAGTGGATTTCCATCAAAGGAACCAATGAGCAGAAAATAAAAGAATTAAAAAAAATCCTAATCAATAAGCAAGGTCTGCTAGAAATGGAGGAAGTATTATCCTATGCACCAGACGCGACTTTTGAAATTACATTAGCTCGTGGTTTAGCTTATTATACAGGTACAGTATTTGAAGGATTTGCAGAAGAAAGTACCATAACCTCATCCATAGCTGGCGGCGGTAGATATGATAATATGATCGGCTTATTCAAGGGTTCAGGAAGTATTCCAGCCGTAGGAATTTCCTTTGGTTTAGATACTATTTTAGATGTTTTAAAAGCACAGCAAAAAGAAATCAAGAAATCAGTCACGCAAGTGTTTGTTTTGCCCATCAAAGTATTTCCAGAAGCTTGGAAAGTAGCTCAAGAGTTAAGAGAAGCAGGCATCAATACAGAAATAGATATGTTAGATCGAAGTGTCTCAAAGAATTTTGATTATGCGAATGTCATGGGAATCCCTTATGTAGTAGTGCTAGGTCCAGAAGAAGTCAAAGAAAAAAAGATCAAGGTCAAAGAGATGCAATCAGGGAAAGAAGAAGTAACTACAATAAAGCAGTTTATTAAAAATTTCAAAAATAAGTAAAGAAGAGAATTAGAACATTTAAGGTTTGAAGGGTTTTGATTTTTTCCATAAATTTTGGAAATAAGCCTCAAAAGTATCTGCTATCTCTTGATTAAGGATGACTATAGATAAAGGTTTTTTTGTAATGATTCCATGTTTATCAAAGGTCCTTGTTTGTAAGGAGATATTAGTTATATCTTTATAGACCACGAACCAAGCAGGCGTCTTAATATTAATAGGCATATATCTAGCTTCACATCCCCGGTAATTATTTCTGTTGATTAACGTTTCTTTGTCTGTTCCTTGATTAAAGAGAATTTTTCCTTTAAATCCCATTTTCTCTCTCCTTTTATGGTCTCTCTTCCAAAAGAGATGAAATCGTTCTTCTTGTAAAGGGTAAACACCGAAAGAATGATACTCATCACCTTTTTTTAATTTAGTATAACATAATTCCCAGGCAGAGAGAAATCCATTAAATCCTTCAAAAATCTGAACATTCGTTTCATCAATCTGACTGCTCATTGCAAGTAATTGTGGTAACATACTTTCTATAGATTTTTTATTTTCATCTAGGAGTTCTTTTTTTTGTTCTATAAAATCGATAATTTTCTTTGGGTCAGCAGCCTTAAAGTATTTAGTTTTTTCCTTAACAATATAAGAAGCTAGACCTTTTTCTATTAAACTATTTAAGATTCGATAAACAATTGAATTAGCAACTCCAGACTCTTCAATAATTGGACCACTTGTAGAAGAACCTAATTTGAGTAAAGCCAAGTAGACTTTAGCTTCTCCTTCAGTTAATCCTGCTTGCTGAATACTTTCAAGTTGTAGCACTTACATGTGGGCATAGCATTCTATTTAAAACTTTCCTATCTATACCACCATCAGTAGTGGAATAAGATTAATAAGGCTGAATAGTCATTTTGCTACAGGGGATATAAAATGTCAAGTAAAAAAACACAATATGAGGGTATAGTTAGTTTAGTAGACGAAAGAAGAGAAAGCAAAATAGTTGGCCCTATAGGATCTATAAAGGGGGTAAAATCAGCCATAAGAGCAGCCATAAGAGATGATCCAAATTTGGAAGCAGAGCTTAGAAGAAATCAGCCTAGAGATTTTCCTCATACGCAAGAATCGAATTTGTTATATGTAGTTCTCAAGAGAGATGGAAAAAGACCGAAAGTTGTAGATTCAGGTTATGTGTTTGAGTTAGATAGAACACGCCTCTATCTCAGATCGGCAAGTATGTAGATGAATCCTAACTAAGATAAATAAGAGGTTAAAATGGACTATTTAATCATAAAAGAAAAACCGCAAAGATAAGTTGTTAATTACTCGCTAGTTCCAGTGCCTAACTTAATATGAATGGTTCCAAAAGATTTCTCTTGTTGCAGATCAATTTTCTGTTGGCCATCTAGATGGAGTAAAGGAACAAAAGTGAGGATCTTGTCTGCACGTTCTTGAGAAGGTATCAATTCATCAAAAGTTAAAGTATCATGATGTCGTAAATGATAAGTAATTTTCTCAAAGACATCTTTAATCAGTTCTGAAATATCATAATGCTTTTCAGGTAAAACTGCTTGGTTAAAAACAACATTATCTTGGATGCGTCTGATATTTCTTCTTTCATCAACTTCCAGGGCCTTTTCTAAGGCATTCATTAAGTCATTTAAGGTTAATTGGCGTTTTCTTACTTGGGGAGTTTT
>JAUXTV010000201.1 GCA_030679025.1 Candidatus Woesearchaeota archaeon | reverse complement strand
TCAACAAGAACTTACTTGAATGAATTGCCAAAGTATATGGCCGATGAAAATTCAGCTAACACACAGACATTGTCTTTGACTATTCCAGAGAATGCAGCAACTGGCGATTACAAGGTAAAAGCAGTTGTAACCTATAACAGGGGCCATTCAGAAACAGTTGAAGAATTTATGATACGTGTTAACGGTGTTTCAGCTAACGATGTTAAAAGCACTGATTCAATGATTTCAGTTCAGTCTGTTAAGGACATGAACCTGAACGAAGAAACTTTGGTTAAGGTAATGGTTGCTAATTTGGGTAAGAAAACTAAAGTGTATTCAATTGAAGCAGCCGGTTTATCTTGGGCTGATTCGTCTTTAAGCAGCTTTATTTCAGTTGCTCCTGGGCAGACAGGCGAGTTAATCGTTAAGGTAACACCTAATGAAGCAGGCAGTCATGCATTTTCAATTAAGGTTAGGGAAGACAATTCACTTGTCAAGGAATCTAGCTTTAACGTGAATGTTGCAGACGGCAAGAAGAGCAATAGCCTATTCTGGTTGATAGCAGCCGGTTTAGTGTTTGTTGTTGTAATTGCAGTAATTGCTTCATCTCTTTTCGGAGAGAAGGTTGAACACAAAGAACTCCAGCACGAGTTCTAATTTTTTTATTTTTATTAATTTTGGATTTAAAGAATGAAAGAAGAAAAACAAACCGGAATGGTAATATCAGGAAGCCCTTACAGAGAAGCTGGAATGGTTCAGGTAGAAAGAAAATTATCAAAAGAAGAAACGAAAACATTAATTGATATTATGAAGAAAGAATCTTATCTTCCTTTTCCTTTTGATAGTATGGAGGATTTTTCTGATGGCATTGGGTTTGGTATTTCCAATTCACTTTCTATTTTATCAGCATTAAATAAATTAGGTTATACTGATAAAGGTAGTCAGATATATACTCAAGCGAGTGGTACAACCTTTTATAGAATTAAAGCGGCAAGTAATAGGCTTTCTATTATCTCAGGAGACCATTATGGCAATATAACTGAAATTATCGGTAACTTTGGGAAGTTTGATGAATTTTGTGACTATGCTCATGAGAAAATCGGATTTCTTGAGGCTGCGTCTATATATCCACTTTTAGGGCTGCCAATATTACTAAGGTCAAGAATACTGCAAGATTTAGCAATGGATCTGCCAAAGGAGTTTGCAGGGTATAAATATGGCAAAGAGGCTGTTAGACGGTTAGAATTGGAATATCTGGTAAAGTTCCCAGAGTTATCTGAAGAAGAAATAATGGCAGAAGAAGCCAAAGAACGAATTAAAATAGAAAGGGCAACTGCTTTTGATAAATATATGCGGGAATTAAGGAAGAAACCAAAAAAAGAAAGAGCTGATGCGATATTTTTAGAGAAATGGGACCTAATTGAAAGCAAATCTCCCCAG
>JAUXTV010000197.1 GCA_030679025.1 Candidatus Woesearchaeota archaeon | reverse complement strand
TCCATCTCTATAAGGCTTCAAGTCTTTCTCTGAAATGTTTTCATAAATGAGCTCTGGAGCTGGAATGCTGTTGATTATAATCTGAGGGAAATCCCTATTGCTTTTGATTAGTCCTTTTCTTTGAAGTCTTCTGATTAGTTTGTTATAAAATTCTCCTGTTGCCTCAGGTCCAATGCCACCTAAAACTCCTATTTTACAGACGCCACCGATAACCGTTGTTTATAGATTCATCTAAGAAAAAGACTTTATCTTTGCCACCGAAAATCACTTCTGGAGATCATACCTTTTACTTTTCTTTAAGTATATTTAAATGTTTGTAAAATTTCCATGTAGCATCAAGAAATAAGTGATGAAGGATAAATGAGAAGCTTTTAAAATCGATTCTGTATAGCATATTCATGAGAAATCCTTACATTGCTCTGCTTCAGCAAGGAACATTTGGACCATTATCCAAACTAATAGATCCGATCACACTTATTATTAAGAGAACTACAGAAACAGAAAGACTAAGAGTTTTTATGGAATATATCATTTCTTCTCTAGACAAAGAAGTTATCTCAGCTGGAGAACTTGTTCAGAGGTTATCCTTTTTGGATAGTGCTCTAGGTAGAGAGATACATGGAAGATTTGCAACATGGGAAGATACTGACAAAAGGTTTCAGGCAATCGGAGGGACAAGTCATTACCAGATTATTATACAGCATGCATTTATTCGACTAGGACTTACCTATAAAGAAGACTTGTTGCTTACTATATCACAACTCAGGGAAATCGCAACGATAATCTGGCATTAATGATTTCTGACTTGATTATCTTTAATGCTTTTTTATTGCTTTACGCTAAATATAAAAGTAAACAACAGCATCATCATACCTATAAATCTTTGGAAAATAAAAATTGCGCTGATACTGGGCTGAATTGTTTCTTCAAAGAAGCTAGTTTTGTCTGATCAAGAGAGTCTACTACTAATTCAATGCCTGCCAGATGATTTACTAGACTAATACCTAATATCTCTTGTTTGTCTTTCTTCAATTTATTTATAACCTCTTCTTGTTTCTTTTCAGGAACTTGTAGAAAAAGCGAAGGCTTGTATCCTAAAGAATAATAAAAAAGAGTTGCTGTATCCTCTGCTCCCAACTTAATTTTTGTGTAGTTGAGCTTTTTTGCGTTTGTTTCAAATGCTTTGACTAATTGCGCTCCAAATGATCTCTTGCGAAATCTGGTATCAACAGCAAGTTCACTCATTAGTAAATAATCATCCCTTGGAAATCCCTGAATGACCCCTATCAGTTCATCATCAAGATAAAGGCCAAGAAACAGTGTAGGATTTTCTTTGCACTTTTCTAGAAGAAATTCATAAGTTCTCGGTCTTTTTCCATGATACAATTGTTGTTCCATGAATCTATCTGTTTGTTGAAATGCTTCTGAAGGAATAGGTCTAATGGTAATGGCAGATAACATACGCATTGAATGAAAATCCTTGAGGAGTAATCTTTCTTTTTCAGTATGTGTTGTATTCTCTTTAATTCCTTTGTTTACTGCATTGAGGAAGTTTTCAAATTCAAATTCAACCTTAAAATCTCGAAGCAACTTACAATCACAGATAAGCAAACAATCAGCTTCTTTCCTAAATTTGATATGCTTAGAAAAAGTGTACTGTCTCATATTAAGGCACCTTGTGCAGTTTTGCGCGATATTGATCAATATTTTCTATTCCCAAGACCTCACCATTCTCTATACAATAAGGGGATGGTGATATGCCGTCGCCAAAATACCTAAAACTTTGTGCTATACACTTATTACATTTTGAAAATGCCTTGCAACCTGTACATCCTTGAGTCATGAAACTCCTAATTTGATTAAAAATATCTCCTTTCCAAATCTGATCTATTGATTTTTCCCTTAAATTTTCAAAAGTCATCTTTTCTTTTGGTATGATCGTCCTGCAGAGTGTGCAGGGAGCGACAGTGCCATCGGCGTTTATCTCGCAAAAACTAAGGGCTGCTCCACATTCATAATAATCTAATCTTTTCTTATGCTCTAGATCGTAAGGCATATCTATCAATTTGACATTTATATTCTCTTGAGTGCATTTATTAACAATAGATTCCCAGAATGATTTTTGATAGTACTTATAATGTTTGAGCATCCCTTGAGCAGTATTGCCTCTTCCAGAAGGAATTATAGGCGATATAAACCAGCTTATAGGATTTATTTCTTTAATAAGCTTCACAAATTTATCAAAATATTGTATATTCTCTGAATGCAAAACAGTTGCGATAGTCAAAGGTAGGTTCTCCCTTTTCACTATTTGTATTGTTTGCAATGTTCTTTCAAAGATTGCTGGATTTTTCTTTAATCCTATAGTTCTGCGAAGGGCGCAATGAGATTCCGCGTCATATCCGTCTAAACTAATTTTAATACCAATAAGATATTCCTTATTTCTTAAAATTGCCTTGACAGCGTTTTCAGATATGACTCCGTTAGTTGTAAGTATAAAATGCATTCCTCGATAAGAAAGATAATCTAAGATGCTACAAAAATCCGGATGTTGTGTAGGCTCTCCACCAGAAATATTGAGATAAAATACCTGCATGGAAGCTAAATCATCAATAACTGTCTTCCACTCAGAAAAGCTAAGCTCATTATCACATGGTTCAGCATAATCTCCCAGACAATGTAGACATCTAAGATTACATTTATTTGTAAGAGTAATGTAGCACGAATAAGGTGCTACAAAAGGTCTAATTTTTGAAACCATAGCAAAGACTAAAACTGGTTTTGGCCGCAGCTCAGTATATATGCTTTCTTCAGCACATATGGCTGTTTATTTTCTTGTCGTGTCACATACATTCTTTGAGCAAGTCCTGCTGTGTTAGGCCCAAACTCTAAACCTACAGTCTCTAATGTCTTCTCTCCAGATTTTTTGTTATTAACTTTTGTTTCGATGTTCATTGTAGTCCTCCTGATTTACTTTTATCATCTCTCTTGTAGAGCTTATGATGTCTACAAAAAGAAGCATACTTTCCTTTATTCAAGCACTTTGATCCATCTTTACACTTAGCTTTGCAGAGATTCTGTTTTTTATCAAGATTAACCCCTGCCAGACTAAGCGTTACATCCAAATCATTTTGATGCATAGGTGATTCTAAGTCTAGAAATGTCATGAATCATCACCCTCCACTTTTGTGAAACAGGATTCTATAACTGGTGATTCCATCTTAAATTTTGGAGCGTCTAAGAGTATATATGTTTTATGCAATTATAAATATTAAAGTAAGAAAGTAATTACTTTTTGTTAAATCAACTTTTTAACATACTCTATAGTACCATCGACATTATAACTATTCTACTAATGTGTTATAGAACACCAGAATATACCTTCTTTTTCAAGAATTAACACTATATTTTGTGCAAAACTGTCGCCTTCTAGTAGATACACTCGTCCAAAATAAGCCCACACACTCATGATATTACTTTTCTACTGAGTTCTTTTTTGACATGTATAATTGCAATGCGTTTTTGTAGTAGTCTAGTATGGGTTTTGCTTGCTTTTTTTCATCTTCAAAGCAGATTTTTTCAAAGTTTGTGTTGATTTTTTTTGAGAGCCATGTTATATACTCATCAAAATCTTGTGCGAATGCTGCTTTTGCAATAAAGTGAATACTAATAAATTGAGATAGTGCGTCTGCAGTTCTTACTATTCTACCATTTGTATTATGTGGTTGGTGTTGCGGTTCTGTTGATTTGATGCATTCAATAATCTCCTTTCTGATTTTTGGTGTAATGTTATATTTTTTAAGTGTTAATTCTGCAAACTCAATGCTTCTTTCTTCGTGATTTTGTGAAGAACCGCATGTTCTTTTATAAACCAAACCCGTATCGTGCAGGAGCGCGGCAAGTTTGCAAACTAAAACGTCACCTTGATGTTTTACACAGAGTTTATCAATGATATCAAGCATAATTTCAAAATGGTTTGGAAATATCCAATTTCTACATACATATCGTAATTCTAGTTTTCCATTATCTTCTGGAAAGAGATTGTAGACTTCTTGATAAATTGATTTAATAATTTTCTCAGTCATAAACATGGCTCTTGTGTTAAGATATATAAATCTTACGTGATTTTGGTTATAAGAGAGATTTCCTCATGATAGGTCAAAAGAAAAGGTTAAATAGCAGCGAAAAAGAATAAAAAGTACTGTTATTGATGACTACTTTATGACAAATCCTAACAAATTAAATCGTTTAGAACAAGAAACAAGGTTGGTTTTACGTAAACTAAGTCGAGTAATAACAATTGATACTACACATAAATCGCTGACAAAAGTAGTTAATAAATCTAAAGCTTTCTTAGAGCTGGAGAAATTAATATGCGAACAATAGATGAAGTTATGGCTCAACCATGGAATTTAGACTTGCCTAAAGCAATTCAAATAGAGACATCTTCATTATGCAATGCAAAATGTACTTTTTGTCCTTATGAAGCAACTTCGCAAGCATTTCCTAAAGGTAATATGAGTAATGAATTAGTTGTTAAGATATTAAAGGAATTAGCAGAATTCCAACCTTTACTAGTGGCACCTTATTTAAATAACGAACCATTAGCTGACAAAAGACTTCTCGAATTTCTGCGTTTAATCAGAAGAGACATGCCAAAAACTTTTATTGATATCAGCACTAATGGATCAGCATTGACTGAGAGAATCGCACAAGAAATAACAGACCCTAAATTAGCAATTGATGAGATAAAAATAAACTTCACAACCACAAATCCAGAGGAGTATGAGCGGATAATGGGTCTAAACTATCAAAAAACTCTAACTAATGTACTGAAATTTGTTGAAACTGCAAGAAGAAGAGGTTTTCATGGAGGTTATAGAATAATCATTGTAGAGTCAGTAACACCAGAACAAGACAGGGTGTTTTGGCAAAATCATGGCATTGATGTAAAGGTCTATACCAAAATAAGTAGAGGAGGACTAATACAAACAGGACATCAGATTAAAGAAAGAGTTTCAGGTTGCAAATATGATAGAGAAAAAGAGTGGTTGCACATACTTCATACAGGTGAAGTTATTCTTTGTTGTATGGATTGGAAAAAACAACATATTTTGGGAGATTTAAGAAAATCTTCAATAAAAGAAATTTGGGATTCTCAAGAGTATAGGTTAATAAGAAATAAAATTTCAGATAGTTCTGATAGAGGCTTTATTTGCAACAATTGTGAATGGGGTAAACCCTATGAGAAGTGAAAAGTATGTTAAGAATTACTTCAGAAAGAAAGGAACAGTAGCTAATTGGTGGAATCCAACAAAGAACGATTATGTAAATATCTATGAGGAGCAAATCAATATAATAAAAAACTGGATTAAAAATCTAAAGAATTATAATTGCTTAGAAGTATCTTGTGGAAAGGGCAGAGTCACTAAACAACTCTCGAGAATTTTCAGACACTACATCGCAACTGATATTTCGAAGGAAATGTTAGCAATTGCTAAACGAGACATTAATAACGTTAAGTTCAAGATCGAAGATGCAGAAAATTTATCTTTTAAATCAAATAGTTTTGATGTAGTTGTCTGTTTAGAGGCACTAGTCCATTATCCCAGACCTGAGAATGCTTTAAATGAGTTTTACAGAGTTCTTAAGAAAGGGGGGATTTTAATAATTGATTCAGATAATGTATCGAGTTTAAGGAGAATTTTTAAAGAAATATTTAAATATTTAAAGATAACTCCAAAAAAAGATATAGGAGAAGACATTTTTTGTCCATATAGAAAGAGAGAATTTATTAGTATGCTTGAAAAATCAGGCTTCAAAATTGAGAAATTTAATTATTTAGGTGTATTTAGTCCAATAAAAATAAGAACAATATCAGACAGTTTTTATTTGATAAGCCCTAAAGTTAGTAGATTATTACAAAAAATACCTTTTGATTTTGTTCCATTCATAAACAAATTAAGTACATATCATTTGATATTAGCACGAAAATGACAAACATATTTAGAATAAGAAGGGGAGTTGTTTAATTTGTAATAGGCTTTTCCGTAGATCCTAATCCATATAACTGTCTAACGACAACAAGGATTACCCATATTTCCTACTGAGTTTACATTAGCAAAAATTTAAATATCTATGATTAATTCTATTTATCGATGAAACGAAGAATAAATCTTGTTGGAAAATCAACTCTGACTGTTTCAATCCCTTCTAAATTTGTTCAAAAATATGAACTCAAAAAAGGGGATGAATTAGAAATTCGTGAACAGGGAAGAAACATTATTCTTAGTCTAGACAATCAAGAAGTAACTACGAAAAAAGGAGTTATACATTTAGCTGAAAATGAACCTTTTTTAAGAAGATATCTTACTGCGTTATATTGTGAGGGATATGATGAAGTAGAAATAACTTCCGAGCACAACTTAAACCAAACACAAATTAAGAGCGCAACAGATCGATTATTAGGATTTGAATTGATGGAATCTACTTTAAAGAGAATGGTTGTTCGGGATGTTGCAATTCCTAGAAATTCAGAAGTTCTGAATATATTCAAGAGACTTTTTGTAGTTGTTGTGAATATTGGCGCCACAATCCAGGACGACATGAAAAATGGAGAATTTGAACATGCAGGGGAAATAAGGGATTTGCAAAATACAGTACATAAGTTGTGCAATTTTTGTCAGAGAGTTTTAATCAGAACCGACTTAGATAGCCGCACACATACTTTTCAGATTTATTATGTATCCTCTCAACTTAAGAATATTGGCGATCTTTTTGTTGAAATTGGGGAATTAATAGGTGGAAGCAAGAAGAGATTTTCAAAAGAAACAATTCAAGGGACAGCATTGTGTATCTCTTTTCTTGGAGATGTGTTTAAAAATTATCAATACCCAAGTGCTAAAAAAACAGTTGAATTACGAAACTTCAGAGACATCGTTTCAAAAAAAATCTTTACGATATTGTTACAATCATCTTTAAATCAAACAGAAATTCATGTTTTAAGTATTTTGACTAGTGTTTTGACTTGTATTAAAAGCATTGAAGTTAAGATTTATACTTTTGTTGGTAGTGTCTAATTGGTTTCTACAAATAGTCTCTATTGAAGAATAGTTTTGAGTATGTCTAATAGAATACCATATTGCTCTTCTTCGGATTCAAAGCAATCTGAAAAATAAAATGTTCAAAGATTGACATTAAAATAGACTCCTAATTTTAATAGTTTGTTGCAGAATATATTCTTTTTGGAGTTGGGAATATCTATTTACTGATCTCATTATAGAAGCTGGATCAGAAAATTTATTTTCAGAAAACATTTTTTGAATCCCTATACTAATGAATTTTTGAAAAACCTCTTCTGGACCCCAAATAGAAGAATAACCTGTTAAAAGTTTATCAAGAAGAATTCCTAAGTAACAAACAGTATCTTTGATAATAAATAGAGGAGATGATACTGTTGTGCAGTGTGAATAAGTATAATTCTCTTTAGGTATCGTAATACGATGTTCAGCAGATCCAAATTCGTAATTGTTTGTTTGTGGCTGATTGGTAATTTTGTGATATATAACTGATGTTTTATTTTTAAAGTCTTGAATTGCTTTGTCAAAAAATGAAATGGGAATGAAATCAATTGAATACATGATTTCTGCATGCTTAAATTTGAGACAAAAATAATCACCTTTCTGTGTTCTATATAGCTCCTTTGTTTGTTGTATAAATGCACTATTATTTGCATGATGTAAGAAAAAGTTACATGCTTTATCCCATTCATCTTCATTGCGTAATAAAATGATAAGATCTATGTCGGATGTTTCTTTGAAAGTAGCACCATAAACTAGTGAACCAACAAGTACTGCTGACTTAAAATGAAGAGAGTATTGTTGAATGAAACTTTGAAGATTTTTTGACCAGTCACTCATAAAGTTTCCTGTCTTTTGTTGTCATAAGAGGGACCCATGTTGGGGTAAGTGAAATGCGTGCGACTTTTTTAAATACATATTTTATAATATCATGTACAAACAGTAAATTTTTTTCATATATGGATAGATGGTTGACAAGATCTGAATCTGGTTGACGATTAAAATATGCTTTAAGGGCTATAAATTTAGGATGACTTTTGTAAAGTTTCTCAAGTTCATCTGAATATCTCTTAATTTTTCGAAAATAATCTTTGAATGTTTGAGGACCAATGTAAACAACAGATGCATTTTGGACCATCTGAACTGCTGAAGGTCCATGTAATAAAACAAGATTATTTGATAAAAACATGTCATCGCTTAAAAATCTTTCAGGGACATAGTAACTTGTTTTTCTAATACCAAAACATCTCCCGATCAAATATTTACGAGGTTGTCTAAATAGTTCTGGATGCAGAGCCTCAATGTTTAAAATCGCATATTTAACCCCTGGTATTTTTAACGGGGTTTGATCTCCACTCACTGCATGAGCTTCAGGATGTTCATTTAAATATTTTATTATACGACAAGTTGTCCCAAGATTAATCCGAATATCTGCGTTATAAAACAAGACAAAATTCGCCTTTGAATTTGATTCATGGATTATTTTACGTTGTGCAAGAAGAAGCCCCGGTTCTGATTCAACGACTCGAATATTGATCTTCGGAAAGTCCTGTTGAGCTATAAGAATTTTTTTAAGAGTGTTATCTGATGTACCATTGACACAGATCACAGTTTCAATTGTTCCTCTGACTGGTTGAATTGAGAGATCTGCATTTAATGAGTCCAACATTTGATAAATTGTTTTTGATTCATTTCTAGCAGGTATTCCTATTGTATAGTCAAACATGGTTCACCTTCGATAATAGATTGAACGATAAATTCTAGCGTTCCTGAAGCAATTCTAACTGTTTGTGCACCATTAACAAATGCTGCAAAATTAGAAAGGTATTTGTCAACAAAATCTTCACCAAATAGATCGCTTATCTGCATACTATGATCTTTAATCTTAAGTGGCTCAGTTAAATATTTGGTTGCAACTTTATGAATTGTGCGATCAGTTATTAACTGATCTTTATCAAATTTAGAATAATTATTACTTGCTCCTAAATCCACAATAGTTATTGAGTACTCTCCAAAGTGACAAAGTGGTTTAGCAGCTTCAAATACTGTTTCTCTTAAACCGTCTTGTGTTCTGATTCGTCTTGCTTGATTTCCAAAGATTGCTCCGTTTCTACAAATTACATGATCATCTCCTGCTTCTTGGATATCTTGAACTTGAGAAAGACTATGTATTACTGTGCTTTTTCCATGTTTTGTACCCCCTAAAATAAACATTGCTTTTTCTGAAGTAATGACTGCCCCTGCGTGAAGTGGAAGGCAGCCTTCTTGTACTGCACAAAAATCAATTCCAACTCGTAGAAGATAACTGAATTGATAGATATCTGTCAGTTCATTGAAAAGTGCAAGTTCACATCGATCAAAATCAACATGCGGTCCTGCAGAATTCACAGTACACAATTTCCAATTTGGATTTTCGACAAGAGACTGCTCTTGATATGCCACTTTTGTTTTGAGGTTAATATTTGCTAACCTGTTTGCTTCAGTTAAGCTTTCAGCAACAACAGTTGGAATTGGTATTTGCTTAAAATAAACTCTCACTGTACACCCCTTCTGATTTCAAACATTGAAGAATTTGTTGAATGTCATCGAATGATAGTTTTAGTTTTATTTCGGTTTTTTGAACGTCGAGCGAGACATCTTTTGGACGTAGAGGATTCTCGTCAAAAATAGGTCGAATATTCTCATCTGAGAGTTCAAAAAATCGTGCTATTTTTTTTGCAAATTCAA
>JAUXTV010000222.1 GCA_030679025.1 Candidatus Woesearchaeota archaeon | reverse complement strand
TGTTTACAGGAATTGCCTTGACAAGACCTTTCCCAATTGTCTCCAAGTATAGTCTCTTTAGGTGAGTTGAACTTTTTTTGATTAATCTTATGCTGGCGAGGTGTTTTGTTGAATTCAAATTTAGTTTTATTTTGTTTTTGTTCTTGCAGCACTTGAGAAACATTCTCTGATTGATTTATTATTTGTTCTTGTTGTTGCTCCAAGGAAATAAATTCGTATTCGATAGATGAAATATTAACTGTAGTGTTCTGGACAACAATCACTAGCTTATATTGTGTCTCTGAGAAATTGACAAGCTCACAAGTATCAACGCATTGCTGTGAGAAATAAATTTGATTATCTGTAGAGGAAGATTCACTTTGATTAAGCTCTTGGAGAGAACTTCCATTAAAAGTCAGAGGTAATTCTTCCTCTAACGGTGTAAGTGAAGCTTCTGCAAAAGCAATAAATTCTTGAGAAATAGGGGCGGTGTAGTTTGTTCCAGGTGTTAAATTAAGCACTAGTTCCCAAGATCCAAGACAAAGACCATATTCAAACTCCCAGAATGAACATTGATATAATTGAATGCCTTGTGCAACTTTAGTAAAGGAAGCTTCAGTAAAATTTAATTCTGTACTGTTGATAGCAAAAAAGGTAATGAAAAAAAGTTCTTCAGGAGACACTAAAACTTGAGAGTTGTTAGTAAACATAAAAGAATTTCCTTGGACATTGCTAAAAGAAAAAGAAATAGGTAAAATTGCATCTAAGAAAAGAGTAACATTCTCTTCATTGCGTACACCATGTGCTGGTATTTCAGTCCAGGTATCATCCATAACAAAAAAAGACTCGTTGGTTGGTTGAAGAACTGCTCTGCCTGTAATTCCAGATAGGAAAGAAGAAAGAGCCTCTCTAAGTCTAGAGAATCTTGAGATAACTAGACGTTCACTGTCATAAATTAAATAATTATCATTGGCAAGATAGATGCGAACAGAACCACCAGCTTCATAAGAACCACTAACTTTTAATGATTGCAAAGAAGTTGTGGGTGTAAAATTGAGAATATAAGTTGCAGTAGTATTAGTAATAAGATCAAGAGACTCAACTGCTGTTGCTGTAGTTATATTCTCTGGTGAAAGGAAAGCAAACCCTGTCAAAGAAGGCTGGAAAAAATAAAATCCAGCAAAAATAAAAAGTATGGTCAATAGCACAGGAAGAAGAGATACTTGCGGGGAAGATATACTCTGATCCTTAGGAGTAGATTGGGGTGTGGTATCTTGACGAATTCGTAAAATTTCTTGCTCTAAGACACTGATCTCAGAATCATGATTAATGAACGTGCGGATATGCCCTTGATCTCCAAACAGTGCACTATATTTCTGCTCAAAAAGCTCTAAAGAGATAATCTTTTTTTTGTATTGTATTTGTAAGATCTTATATTGTGCTAAGAGCTCTTGTTTGCGTTGTTCATGGTCTCGAATGCGTTGATAAAGTGCTGCTTCTGGAGAAGAGGGTTGTTGGATTGGGGCTGGTTGAGGATCTGGTTGTTGAAGTGGAGTTGTATCTTGCTCGCTGCGTTGTTCAGGAAGTCCATATGCTTGGCGTATTTCTTGTAATTTTTGTAGTGCAACCTGCTCATTAGACCCTAAATAAATGGTTTTAACACTGCCATCCTCTAAACGAATACTCTCATAGAAATAAGGTCCTATCTTCTTTCCCTTTTTTGTAATAAACTTCTGATACAAGTGCCTCTAACCTCTTTTAATGTCTTAATTAAGTTAGAAAATGTAGTGCAACCTGTTTATTTAAGCATTATGGTCTTTAAAATCTGTGCGAAAGATACTGCAAGAGGAAAAATGTCAATGGTTCTCAGATCGAGGCAGCTAAAGAGGTGCTTTTTTATGGTTATCATTTTTTCTATGTCTCCAGCAGCTCTTTCCGCATATCTTTAAGATCTAAGAGGAGAACATTCTTTTCTTCGATGTTCTTTGAAAATGATTTTGCTATTAAGTAGAAGTATTCCTCTCTCCCATTCGCATGCCATTGAACATATTTGCTTTTTTCTCTAAGTTCTTGCAATAAAGAAGAAGGATTAACATTGTCTGTCCATTTGCACTCTACAAAGAGTATTTTGTTTTGTTTATCGTTTAATCCTACCAGATCAATTTCTATTTCCTTGCGTTCGTCATTCTCTCTTGCTGAGCCAAACCAATTGCTTAAGTAGTCCAGTTGGAAAGGGAGTTTATTCTTTTTGTTAAGGCCAATGAGAAAATCTTTGCAAATGTCTTCAAATCTTTTTCCAAAAAACGTATTAAACTTGCTTTTAATATCAGTCATAATCTGTGACGCGTCTTTCAGGGAATAATGGGAAAATTTGTCATAAACAAAAACGAACCAGAAGCCAATAAGAGGGTGTGTAATATGGTAAAGCGTATTTTTCCGATTATCTAAGGGGCGCAGGGATGTGATGAGATTAAACGTATTCTCCAGTTCTGCCAAGTGCCTGGTGATTACCTCTGATAGAGCCGTTTTATTTACAGTAGGTTTGTTCAGAAGAATGAGAGAGACAAAAGATATGCCCTGGAGACAGTTGGAAGATGTATATGTAAAAGAACACTTTAGAAGTGCAGACCTAACTATTTCCTTTCTCCTTCCCCACGCAGACTGCTTAGTTCATCATGATTCTAATGATCCTCATAACCATAATAAGGATGGAGATCATGAGCTTAAGAAATGGCCGCTTTCTTATCTCCGAAGAGGAGAAGCTAAAGATTCCTATTGACGCTTGATAGAAAAAGAATATAAGTAGAAAGAGTCCCGTCTGAAAGAGCATCTAGAGCATGATCAGGCAATGGGTGCAAGGTACTACCAACCTCCAAAAGCAGTAGAGCCTCCAAAAGGGAACAAGACATCTTATACTCCTCCCACATCCACCAACCATTAGAATTATTTTTTCTTCTTGACCTGATAATTTTGAACCATCAGACATTTCACATCCACATCAGTCTAAGATAACAATGCTTTCG
>JAUXTV010000220.1 GCA_030679025.1 Candidatus Woesearchaeota archaeon | reverse complement strand
CAGATCATAAAAGCAAGCTGAAAGACATTACTGCACTTCTTCTCCATCATTGTACTCTGATTCGACGTCGCCGCCTTTATACTCTTAGTGAAATAGCAGTTTGGCGTTTTCGCCCTTGATTTATTGGAGAAACCTTTTTATAGCGTTTTTCACCCTGCATTCTTATGCTTCCTCTTACTTTTATCATAAGCTTATTAGTGGCATTTATAGTTAGCTTGTGGTCTGTTCCTTGGCTTATTCGTTTCTTATGTCGTATTAATCTCGTTGTCAAAGATCTTCACAAGGAAGGAACTCCTTTAGTGCCTCGCTCTGGAGGATTAGCAGTTGTTATTGGATTTATGGCTGGTATTATGTCTTTTCTTTTTTTCTTTACTTTTGTGGCACGTGATCAAGCATGGCTTACAGAATCTTCACTTACTCTTCTTTTTGCTGCAGTTTTAACTATTTTTATTATTACCTTCATAGGATTTATTGATGATCTTTTAATGGTACAAAGTGAACAACGTCGTTTGCCTGGTGGATTAAGACAATGGCAAAAACCTTTGCTTACTCTTGCAGCAGCTATTCCTCTGATGGTGGTTAATGCAGGAACATCGATATTGATTGTTCCCTTTTTTGGACATGTTGACTTTGGATTACTGTATCCCCTGTTGTTAGTTCCTTTAGCTGTAGTTGGCGCTGCTAATATGGTTAATCTTTTTGCAGGCTTTAATGGATTAGAAAGTGGGTTGGGCTTAATTTATTTAGCATCTTTAGGCGCATATGCTTATGTTCATGAACGTCATCTAGCAGTTATTATAGCTCTAGTTACTTTTGCTGCACTCCTTGCTTTCCATCTTTACAATAAAGTTCCAGCAAAAATTCTTAGTGGAGATTCTTTGACTTATTTATTAGGAGCAGTTCTTGCAACTATTGCAATTATAGGTAACTTAGAAAAAGCAACTGTTATTATTTCTCTTCCTTTTTTTATTGAATTCTTCTTAAAGTTACGAGGTAAATTCAAAATGCAAACTGTTGGTTACCTTAAACAAGGAAAGATTCATTCCAGATATACTCAAGTGTATTCTCTTCCTCACTTTTTTACTCGTACTGGAAAATTTACAGAACGACAAGTTGTCTATTTTATGTATGTGATTCAACTTTTCTTTGCAGTTCTTATCTGGTTTGTTTAAGATGCTCAAAAAACTATTTCAAACTATTAAGAGTAACCCCTTTTTACAAGATAATCTTATTTTATTTATAGGTCTCTTTGTAGCAGGTATTGGTGGATTTATTTATCATTTTGTTCTTGGTCGTTTATTAGGTCCTGCAGACTATGGATCTTTAGGCGCACTTCTTTCTTTAGCTTATATTTTTCTGATAATTTTGAACACTACACAAATGGGCATTGCTGATATTACCACTCGTCTTACTCTTGAAAAAGCAGACAAGAAAATTACTTATCTTTTTAGAAGACTCCTTAAAGAATTGGTTGTTATTGGGCTAATCTTTGTAGCAGTTTTTCTTGCTTTATCTTCATTGATTAGCGGCTATCTGCATGTTCCTTATATGTCTGTTTTTATTGTTAGTTTTGCGCTTTTGTTTATCTTCCTTTTATCTTTACCTCGAGGCATGATGCAGGGATTACAACGTTTTACTTTACTGAGCTCTAACAATATCTTAGAATCTTTCATTAAACTTTTTGCAGCAATACTTTTTGTAATTCTTGGTTATGGAGTAGCAGGAGCAATTGGAGGTATTGTTTTTGGTTATGCCTTAGCCTTTGTTGTTGGTATGTATCATTTTAGATCTCTTTTTAAGACAAAAGAACAAACTATTCCCTTTAATGTAAAACCAGTCTATAGCTCTAGTCTTTATCTTGGATTTGTTTTAATTTTTTTAACACTTTATTACACTATAGATGTGCTTCTTGTTAAACATTTTTTTGATGCAACACAAGCTGGCTATTATGCTGCACTTGCTATTCTAGGTAAGGTCATTTTCTTTGGTACATCTTCTATAGGACAAGTTATGTTCCCTAAAGTTATAGCATTACATGCACAAAAGAAACCTCATAAGCATCTTTTCTATAAATCTTGTTTGTTAGCCTTATTATTTATCTTTCCTGTTCTTTTCTTCTACTTTGTTTTTCCAACTTTCGTAGTTACTCTTCTTTTTGGATCACAATTTCTTGAGATTGTTCCTCTGCTAGGTCTTTTTGGCATTTACATGACTCTTTTTTGTCTCATTTATCTCTTCTCTTACTATTTTGTTTCTTTGGGAAAGAACTGGATCTTCTTATTGTTACTTTTCTTCTTTAACATTCTAGAAATTTATCTTTTGTATGAGTTCCATGAATCACTTCCACAAGTTATTACTCTCCTCATCTCTCTTTCCCTGATTTTCTTAGTTATTCTCTATATCAAATTTATGAGGACTAAGGATGCTTAAACTTTCTTTAATTATTCCCGCTTATAATGAGGAACAAAGAATAGGAAAAACCCTACAAAATTATCTTTTTCATTTACAAAAACACTTACCTACTTCATTTGAAATCATTATTGTCTTAAATGGTTGTCGCGATAGAAGCTTAGAGATTGTAGAAGCATTTGCAAAAAAATATAAGGAAGTACGTTACATAAATATTCCTCAGGCTATTGGCAAAGGCGGTGCAGTTTTACATGGATTTACTATGGCTAAAGGAAAAATTATAGGATTTTTAGATGCTGATGCTGCTTTTGATATGATCGCTGTTCAAATTATGATTGAACGCTTACTTAATGGCGAAGTTGATTGCTTGATAGCCTCTAAATGGAAAGGTATTCGTTTTTCTTCAGTTAATGAACCCTTTCTCCGAAAAATATTAAGCAGAGGATGGAACACTCTTGTTAAGCTATTACTTCATATTCCTGTACAAGATACGCAAGCAGGAGCAAAATTCTTACGTCGCGATGTTTTTCAATCCATAGGACATGATTTTATCTGTCGTGGTTTTGATTTTGATATAGAACTTCTCTTACGCGCTAAACAAAAAGGATTTACTATCAAAGAAGAGTATGTTCCTAACAAACACATTCCGGGAAGCACTTTTAATCTTAAATATGTTCCTCGTATGTTCAAGGATTTAATAAAACTCTGGTGGATAAGAAAATCATTATGACTGTAGAACATTATTTTGGAAAGACTGCAAGTGCTTATGATAGCAAGCGCAACAAAGGTTTTCTTGGTTGGTTGAGAACTAATGAACGAAAAGCATTATTATCTTTTTTAGATTTTCAAAAAAATGATTCAGTGCTTGATGCAGGTTGTGGTGAGGGTTATTATGCACTCTTGGCAAAGGAGTATGGTGCAAACTCTTTTGGTGTAGATCTTTCCCAAGCCATGATTACGCGTCTTGAAGCCAGAGGAGTACCTGGAAAAGTATCGGACATTGAACATTTATCTCTTCACAAGAAATTTGATAAAATTATTTGTGCTGGAGTTCTTGAATTTACTCACAATCCTGGTCTGGCTTTGAAAATCTTAGCAAAACATCTCAAACCACATGGAAAGTTAGTTATTCTTTATTCTCGACCAAGTATTGGTACTTTTGCTTATGTGACTTTACACCGTTTACATGGTCTGCGCTTGAAGATCTTATCTTATACTTATTTACATAACCTTTTAAAAGAGGCAGGCTTAGTTATAACTGCACATAAGAAGCTACCTTTGTTCGGAGGAGTTGCTCAAGCAGAGCACCAATGACTATGAAACCTTTTCTTTTGACGTTCGATGTTGAAGAATTTGACTATTTACATCACTATCATGAAAAGCCATTGAATGCAGATCTCTATGGAGTAAGCCAAGAAGGAACAAAACGTATTTTGGATCTCCTATCTAAGCATGATATTCGTGCTACTTTCTTTGTTACAGCTAAGTTTGCCTTACAATATCCTTCTTTTATTAAAGCTATCAGTAAAAAACATGAAATTGGATTACATGGCTATTCTCATGACCATCACTATGAGTCTATGGATGAAAAACTGGTGTTGAAATATCTTCAAGAAGGGAAAAAAATACTTGAAAAAATTACTCAAAAGAAAATAACTGGATTTAGAGCTCCAAGAATGGGAATGACTAATTATTTCATCTTAAAAAAAGTTGGCTTGCACTATGATAGCTCTTTACATCCTACTTATATCCCTGGTTATTACAATCATTTTACTGAACCTAGGAATTGTTTTACTAGCGAGGGTATACAAGTAGTTCCTGTTTCTGTAACTCCTCTAGTTCGATTACCTCTAGCATGGTTATGGTTTAGAAATTTGCCTTTGCTTTATTCTAAACTGTGTATTCGATGGTCTTTCTATGGCACTGGATTCATCAATACTTATTTCCACCCTTGGGAATTTGTTAGCTTACAAAAATACAGACTTCCTTGGTACTTCAAACGCAATACTGGAGATAAAGTTTTGAAAAAATTAGATAAACTTATTCATTGGGGTAAGAAAAAAGGTTATGCCTTCATGTCTATGGGAGACTTCTTACAAAGACGATGAAAAAGAACTTAGTAAGCGTTATTATCCCCCATTATAATGGCGTTGATTTTATTGACCAATGTCTCCAATCATTAACCAAGACTACTTACAAGCCTTTTGAAATTATTGTTGTTGATAATGGATCTAGAGATGGATCTCAGTCTTTTATTAAAAAACATTATCCTCAAGTACGACTTCTTCAATCTCCTAAAAATTTAGGCTATGCAGGCGGTTGCACTTTTGGTTACGAACATAGCACAGGAGAATTTATTGTTTTTCTTAATAATGACACTACTGTTGACAAACATTGGCTTACTCATCTTGTAAAGACTGCTCAAACACAAAATATTGCTATTTGTCAACCTAAAGTCCTAGCGTTACGAAAGCCAACACACTTTGAATATGCTGGTGCTGCTGGTGGCTATATGGACCGATGGGGATATGTCTTTTGTCGTGGACGATTATTTGATGTTTGTGAGAAAGATGAAGGCCAATATGATCAACAAGTAGATATTTTTTGGGCTTCAGGAGTATGTCTCTTTGCGAAACGCTCTGTCTTACAAACTGTTGGTGCTTTTGATCCTTATTTTTTTATGTATTTTGAAGAAGAAGATCTTTGTTGGAGAGCACATTTACAAAATCAGCGAGTGGTTTTTGTTCCTGGAGCAAAAATTTATCATTATGGAGAAAAAACTGCTAAAAAATATCCTTTTAAGAAATATTATTATTTCCATCGCAACCATAGCCTCTTACTTTTGAAAAATTATGCATGGTCTTCTCTTTTACGAGTTTTACCCAAGAAATTTGCCTTAGATATGGTTATGATGATTTACTTTCTCTTCAAAGGACAATGGAAAAGGAGCGTAAGCATTTTTACTGCAACTTTATTTTTGCCTTTCCACCTAGTTTCCATTCTCAAGCTTAGGAAACAAACACAACACCTGAGAAAACGAGACGAAAAAGAAATATGGAATATGCTTTATCCAAAAAATATTGCTC
>JAUXTV010000217.1 GCA_030679025.1 Candidatus Woesearchaeota archaeon | reverse complement strand
GGAAATATGTCTCCGGGGGGAAGAGTTCATTTGCACTCTTTTTTTATCTTTACAATCCAGCAACCAATAAAATACCAAATGACCCATGTTCTGATTATCTATACCGGTGGAACCATTGGCATGATCAATGATCCGCAATCGGGGGTACTCGTGCCTTTTGATTTTGAACAGATCAAAGATCATGTACCCGAACTGAAGAGGCTTGATTACCAGTTTAAAGTGCATTCGTTCGATCCCCTGATTGATTCTTCCAATATGAGTCCGGAAGTTTATAAGGAGCTGGCAGAACTGATCAAACGCGATTATGAGAAGTACGATGGATTTGTAGTTTTGCATGGATCGGATACGATGGCCTATACTGCTTCGGCCCTGAGCTTTATGATAGAGAATCTGGATAAGCCGATTATCTTTACAGGCTCTCAGTTACCTGTGAACGGGATCCGTACCGATGCCAAGGAAAATCTCATCACAGCTTTGGAAATAGCGGCAGAAAAGCGAAAAGGAAAGGCCATGGTTCCCGAAGTTTGTATCTACTTCGATTATAAACTATTCAGAGGAAACCGTTCATTCAAATATAACTCAGAAAAATTCGAGGCATTCAGATCGCCGAATTACCCGATCCTTGCTGAAGCCGGTGTACATCTTAAATTCAATAGGAATTATATTCTTAAACCCATTGATGAACCTGTGAAATTCCATACTAAACTGGACAGGGCCATTGGGATTCTGAAGCTATATCCGGGTATAAGTCCGCAGATCGTAAAGGCCGCTCTTTCAGCAGATTGCAAAGCCGTAATCATGGAAACATTCGGATCAGGGAATACCTCCACTCAAAAATGGTTCCTGGACCTCTTAAGGGAAGCAATTAAAGGCGGAAAGCTTATCCTGAACATCTCCCAGTGCAAGGTGGGTTCGGTAGAACTGGGACAATATGAAACCAGCAGCGAACTCCTGGAAATGGGGGTGGTGAGCGGTCATGATATGACCTTTGAAGCAGCCGTTACCAAACTGATGTATCTTTT
>JAUXTV010000211.1 GCA_030679025.1 Candidatus Woesearchaeota archaeon | reverse complement strand
GGTTTAGACCATGGATGTCCTTTACGCTACTACATTGGCAGAAGCAGAAGCAGCTCGCGATGCAGGATATGAACCTGTTGAATGTTCTTTTAATAGTGTTTCTGTACTTGGACCTTTACGTCTAGATCATCATGGAGCTCTTTCTTATAATCCTCCAGTTAGTTTACAAGCAGCACATCTTGCAAGCGACCCTTCGTTTCAATCTCCTCAAGGATATGTTGTTACTGGACAACCAGATGCAGACGCTATTTATGCTCTTTTAGTTCTTGCAAAAGAAATTCCTCCCTTTGCACCTATTGCAGAAGCTATTGCAGATCTAGACAGTGATCCTGTAGGTGTTAATCAGCTTCAAGGATTTTATTGTCGTATTCCAGCCTTTCGTATGCAGTTTACTCCACGCTATGATATTGGCAGCTATCTTGAAGCTTTAGCAATTGGTCAAGAAGTTTTTCATCCTAAGCCTTTATCTGATCGTGACGCTTTACATGCCGAGTATTTTGAGCAACGTCGTTTTCGAGCAGCGATTAATGCACAACAACATATTGCCGATGATGTAGTATTTGTTCAGAGCGATGTAGACAGCAGGGATATTTGGCATGATTCTTTTGCTTCTCTTGTTGTTCAATTTAAACCAGCTTCAGGTGTTATTACGTTTTCTGGATGTCTTCCAGCAGCAGTAGATCGTCTGCAAAAACAAAAAGGCAGACAAAGAGCTACAGTCTATCAACTTCTAGGTGATCAAGGACTCTATTCTTTTTTCCCTAAACTTGAACCACTC
Organism: Candidatus Woesearchaeota archaeon; assembly: GCA_030679025.1. GTDB lineage: Archaea > Nanobdellota > Nanobdellia > SCGC-AAA011-G17 > UBA489 > JACOVP01. The sequence continues at coordinate 4,214 of JAUXTV010000211.1, read as the reverse complement.
TTAGGTTCTGGAAGCGGCGGAAGACCTACTATTGGTGGATCTCCTCGTGGCATGTCTTATACTTATGATCAAGCACATATAACATATCAACTTCTACGCCAACATGTTTCTCAACGCAAGATGGAACAAGTATCTGTTTAATTTTTTTTTCTTAACCTTAACGCAATGTTTATAAATTCTTGATTTTAGTTTTTATCTATGCCTAAAAAGAGTGCTTCTGCAGTTCGTAATGTGATTATTATTGGTGGAGGGATAGCAAGCCATACTGCTGCTTTGTATACTGCCAGAGCTACTTTACAACCTTTAGTTATCGCAGGCATTGAACCTGATCAATTGAGCACTACCTCTGTTGTTGAAAACTTTCCTGGATTTCCAGAAGGCATTAACGGACCAGATTTAATTACAAATTGTAAAAAACAAGCTGAACGTTTTGGCGCTGAATACATAGATGGCAAAGCTGACAGTTGCGTGAAGAACAAAGATGGATTTTTTGAAGTTGGTGTAGATGGGAAAAAGTTTTTGACGAGAACAGTTATCATTGGCACTGGAGCAAGTGCACGATCTCTTGGTATTCCAGGAGAAAAAGACTATTGGGGCAGAGGAGTAAGTACCTGTGCTACTTGTGATGCAGCCTTGTTTAGAAATAAAACTGTCGCTGTTATAGGCGGCGGAGATTCTGCTATGGAAGAAAGTTTAGCACTGTACAAGTTTGCAGCTAAGATCTATATTATTCATAGAAGAGACGAATTCAAAGCCAGCAAGATTATGCAAGATCGTGTTCTCAAATTAAAAGACAAAATAGAAGTTATTTGGAATACTCTACCTACTAAAGTTCTTGGCACTGGGAAATTAGTTTCTGGTCTTACTCTCCAAGATGTTAACACTAAAAAAGAACGAGAGTTGAAAGTTGATGGCATGTTCTTAGCTATTGGTCATACTCCCAACACAGCAATTTTTTCTAAGCTTATTACTTTAGACGAGCATGGCTATGTTGTTACTGACAAACGTTCTCGGACAAGTCAAGAAGGAATTTATGCATGTGGCGATGTGCAAGATCCTATTTTCAAGCAAGCAATTACTTCTGCAGGCACTGGCTGTCAAGCTGCCCTAGAAGCTGAGAAATACATAGAACAATTGAAAGCTACTGGTAAATATTAATTCAGTAATTGTTGAAGGGAAATAGAACTACTAAGTCTTTGTGCCTCTTGTTGTCTTTGTTCTTTTAACTTTTCTATTCTTTGTTTTAATAACACTATTTCATCTTCATATCTTAAACCTGCTTTTATCTTTTGTGCTATAACTGCTTGGTATCTATCCATCCATTCCCTTATTTTTGCCTCAGCAACATTTTCTCCACTCACTACTTCAAATATTCCTGCTCCAACCATTAGATGCACATCTTCTAGTTTTAAGGTAGTCTTTGGGTCGTCTATTTTCACTATAAGATCTACAATAGTTCCTGGACTGTATAACTTACAGCTGTTTTTTACTTCTGACTCATCACATGCTCTTACCGTAAGATCATAATCTCTTGTTAATATTCGAAGTGATTCTACTAACCACTGTCTTCTTATTACCTCTCTTGAACATCTAAAATTAGATTCTCCTACTGCTTGATCTACAAGTAGACTATTATTTTCATCAGCAACAACTAATACTCGCTTATCTTCATTCTTTCTATTCTTGAGGTCGTAGAGTCTTAGGTCTGTCATTGTTACTACTTTTAAGTTATATATTACTTATAAAGCTTTCCATCATTTTTATATATGATATTGATTCTTGCCTTCTTATGCTTACTCTTCAAATCCTGGCATTCTTGGGATTTCTAGTTTCTCTCTATGCTTACACTGTAGAACGCAACGCTAGGAATCCTGACTACAAGGCTTTTTGTGATTTTAAAGACTCTATGTCTTGCACTAAAGCATTTACCAGCCCTTATGGAAAACTCTTTGGAGTTTCGAATGCTTTAGGAGGATTAGTGTTTTATGCAGTGATTTTTCTTCTTACTTTCTTTGGACAAACTACTTTTATTTTTATTCTTTCTCTGGTTTCCTTCTGGGGGACACTCTACTTAGCATATCTTTCTTATTTCAAAATGAAGAACTTCTGTGTGGTGTGCCATATTATTTATTTGATTAATGTTCTTTTGTTTATTTTTGCAATACGCGTTTTACTTGCGGCTTAGCTTTTTACATAAACAATTCTCTGAGAAAAACTTATAAAGTAGCATTATCTCTTGAATACTATGTCTAAAAATAACAACTTTTCATTTTTTAATAAAAAAGGCAATACTGTTTTTTTATACATTCTGTTAGCTATCTTACTTATAGCACTTTTAGTATGGTATGTTTATTTTCTTCGAACACCCTTTAATTTTTAATTCTATCTTTTACTAGAAGTCCATAACAAGTTAAAGTATTCAATAAAGCTCTTTGCAACATCAGCAGACTTAATGGAGATTGCACTCATTTTCTTGCCAAAAATAATAATAATTGTTTTATTTTTATAGACATTAATAGCAACTGGTGAAGTGTGCCGTATGTATCTTGTTGTAGTATCTGGATATTTTTTTGAAGAATAAAGCCTTTCAGTAGATTCTTTTTGGCTTAGATTAAACAACATTTTTGTTTTTATTCCTTTCTCTCTTCTCCAGATATGTACTTTTTCAAAGAATGCTTGCACTATTTCTTCATCAACTCCTTTAGTTCCACCAATAACATAGCAAGTATCTCCCTTATGCATAGCCTCAATCTGCTCCTTGAAAATGAGTTCTAATCCTTTTAATCCGCTGATAAGTTCTACTTCTTGTTCTTCTTTTGATGATCCATAGAGGCTTAGTAAATTAGGAAGAATTGATTTTACTTCTGCTTCTGTCTTGGAAATCTGCTGTTTTTTATCTTCCAAATATCCTAAAATCTGCTTAGGATTGGTAGGTTTGAAATGTTTAATGTTATTCTGCAGGTATATGGAGACTAGACCTTTTTCCTGCAGTTTTTCTAAAATCTCATAGACTTTTGATCCTGCAATTCCTGATTTATTGACTATTTCTCCTCTGGTTGAATCTCCCAATTCTAAAAGCGCCAGATAGACTTTGGTTTCAGACTCTGTTAGCCCTATTTCCTTGAGTATTTCAGTTCTCATTAGTCCCCCGTAAGGGTACCCTAATATTTAAATATATCTTTTTCTAGTATACTCTTAAGAAGTAAAGACATACTAAGGAGGAACAACGACTATGACAACCATCAAACAACGACTTATGAACTTAGGAAAGACTATCAAAGATGCTGCTTACTGGACTACCTATTACACAGTAGGATTTAGCAGCGTAAATGGTTTAGGAAATGGTCTTGCAAATTACCAGCAAGGAAATGATTTTAGTAATGGCTTTGGTGAAGCTTATATTAACAACTTCGCACCAGGATTAATAATTAATTTACTTTATCCTATGGCACACAACCATATGCAGAGGACAGACCATTATCGTCTTTTTGCAAACTTATTCAATGTAGCAGTTGGTGCAGCATTTGTAGGTTTACATGCGCATCTGGGAACAGAAAATCCTTTGGCAGCAGTTCTTCCTTCTGTTGGTATTGGAGCTGTTATGACTAATGCGCAAGTAAGTCAAGTGCAACAAACTCTTGAGAGTAAACTGCAACAGTAAATATAAGGAGTTCACATGACTACTACCACTCAAAATGAAGATCAGGAAATAGATTTAGAAAATTTAAGACTTGCTGGAACTTTTGTTGGAGCGTGTGCAACGCTTATATCTCTCAATGTTCCACCATTAGCTCCTATTATTGGTTCTGTTGTTGTTGGTGCTATTGCTGCTAGTGCTACTAAAAAAAATTATGTTGCTTATGGATTGGGGATTACTGCTGGTTTGGTTGCTTCTGTTGCTGCTGATATTGGTGCTTGGACTATTCCTGTTGGTGGTGCTATTCCTCTTGCTATAGATATCTATTCATTGCATAGGTATGATAAAACTGTCAGAATACGAAAATTTGCGACTTCAGGACTTTTAACTGCTGCATTATTAACAGGTGGTTATTTTCTAGGCAGACATCAATCTAGTATAACTAATATTATTCAACAAGAACAAGGCATACAAATTAAACAAGGAAATGGAAGAACTACTTCTTATCAGAGACAAGCAGATGGGGCTTATATTCCCTTAGAAGATCGTTTACCTAAATAATTTTTGATCTTTTTAT
>JAUXTV010000188.1 GCA_030679025.1 Candidatus Woesearchaeota archaeon | reverse complement strand
TTTTTCCACTATAGCGAATAGATAATTCTGTTGCCATGTGAGAAGCTTGTTCTGCTGAGCCACCATTACCAAATATCACTAGTTTTTTACCAGTGTAAAAATTACCGTTCTTTTTATACATTGCAGTTAGATCTGTAGCCATGTCATGCAATACGTGTTGATATTCAGGCTTACCTAGTTCTGTGAACATACGAATAACTTCTTCTAATCCTTCAGGAGTATCACTATCAGTCATGAGTAGAATTTATTTTTCGTGCATTAATACTGCGTTAATAGTGCCTTCTTGACCTGGACGAGAAGTAATACGCGCCAAGCCTTTTTCAGTTTTAATAATAGCACCTTTAGTCATAATATTACGACGCACGTAGTTTAAGTTTGCTGGATTTTGTGTAATAGTTTCGATTTTAACTTTGAAGTGTTTTTTTGTTTTAGGATCAAAGACATTTGCTACGTCTGCAGTTAACAAGAAAGTCTTTTTATTGCCGCCAGTAGTTCTCAAAGATTTTTTCTTGAGCTTGTCTACTTTTGTTAATGCTGGTAAGCGACTTGAGAAGCGTAATTTTTTCTTGAATGCATCGAGGTATCTACCACCAGATGGTTTTCTCTTGGAACGATATTGTGTGATAGCCATATGAGATTGGACTACTGGAAGACCATTTAAAAAGATTGTGTTTGGCTGTTTTTGTCTATTTGTTCTTCTTTATCCACTTATAGCAGCTAGGAGAATAACACTACTGACTGCAACAAAAGTGCCTAATTTCTGATGTTTTTTGAGCTTTTCCTTATTGACCACTAATCCTAGAATAACGCCTAAAGCAATATAACTTTCACTGATAGTAGTAGCGATAGCAATAGGTATGTAAGTTGTTGCAAACGCAAAACAGATCCACGCGAGATTATCTAAGATACTTTCACTCACAATCATTTTTGGATATTTTTTTAAGTCTTTCCAGAGTGTGGTAAATTCCCTTGTACTTAAAAGATAACCTATACAACATAGAGCAAGACCAGTATGAATAAACCAGACTGCAGCTAAAGGAGACCACTGTTGACTTGTTACTCCAAATAGAACGTTTGTTAGGGCCATACCTATCGCTGCGAATACCGCTAACCAAGCTCCCTTTTCAAATATATTTTTATGTATATGCAGTTTATTCCGGTGTAGAGTAACAGCACTTATAAGGCCTAAAAAAACTAATAGAATAAAACAGAGTTGTCCAAAGGTTAATGTTTCTCCCAAAAGAAAAACACTGATGAGCACTGTCAGAGGCAATTCTATTCCTAAAATAGGCTCGATGATCGCAAATTTTCCTTGCTGCAATGCTTTGAAATCAATAAGCGCCGCTACTAACGAAACGACTATGGCTATCCCAAGTAAGATAAGATTTTCTTTTGTTTGTAGTATTACAGGAACTTCAGCATATACAAAAGGTAATAATCCTAAAGAACCAACGATGGTAATAAAAAATAAAGATTTCCAAATACCAATGACTCTAGCAGTTCGTTGAATAAAGAAATCGCCAAAAGCCCAACTTAGCATAGCTCCCAAAGCAAATACTATCCCTAACATTATTTTTTACTTGTAGAGCGTTCTAGATAAGACTTTCGTTTAACAAATGTTCTAGCGATAATTATATATACTTGTGTTCTTTCCTTCTTTTCATGGGAAAAGATTATGTAGCACTTCTAGATAGAATAGAGAGTGAAAGAGAAAGAATTAAAAATGAAAAACATGCATTTAGAGTAGGTTATCATGAGATCAAAAAAAATAAAGATAATAAAGATGCTAACTACACGCTAAATAGAGCAGCATTTGAATTATCTAATTCAGCAGGTTATAGAGATTCAGCAAAAAAAGAATATGTACGTGGTTCAGCAGTAAAAATCGCACATGATGCAATGGCTGCTGCTCTTAAAACTCATAATCTTCATGCTGCATTAGAGGCAGCGGAAGTATACAGTATGGCTGGATTGGGAAATAATGAATCAGTACTACGACGATTAGTACATGTCGCAGAAGTATGTAGTAAAGATCGTAAAAGTGATTATTTGACAACTATAAAAAAGGTTAAAGATTTTGTTACCAGCCACCAGGATAAAAAATCAAAGGGTGGATTAGAAGAAAGAGTATCAGATAATAGACTTGTCGCTATTGTTACTGGTCTTATTTTATTAGGTTCCTTTCTTTCTTCTCAAGCAAGCATGACTGGTTTTGCTGTTCGAGAAACTTCTTCAGCAGCTTCGGTAGGATGGACAAGCATCGTCTTCTTTGCATTCATTATTATAGCTGTAGCTTATTTCTTCAAGAAAAAATAGAAAGCTTCTCTTTAATTTTTGGACTCCACACAAAAAATATCCTATCGATAATTATATATACTTGTGTTCTCTCCTTTTTTTCATGGGAAAGGATTATTTAATGGAGTTAGTTAAAGCAAAAGAAGCACATAAAATTTCTGAGCAAAGAGAATTCAAAAGAGGATATCATAGTGTAAACCAAGACCCTTATCGTGGTATCAAATGGGAGAGAGAAGGAGATAAAGGACATATAATTGAGGCCGACAGTCTTCTAAATAGATATATTGACCACCCCCATCTAAAGGGACAAGCTATAAAAGTTGCACATGATTTGATGAACCTGAGCATTAAACATAAAAATCTTGACTTAGCAGTAAAAGCAGCAGAAATCTATGAAAGAGTAGGTGTAGCAGACAAAGATTCTGTAAAAAGACGATTGCTAGAGGCTGTAAAAAAAAGTGATTATAGTTCTTATCGTGATAATCTTAAAAGTGTTGAAGAGTTCTTAAAGAAACATAATGGAAGGGGGGAAAAATTAGAGCATCGTGTTGAAGAAACTACAGCAGCTATAACTTTATCTTTTGGTTTAGTCTTAGCAGCAACTTTTCTTTCTTCACAAGCAAGTATTAGTGGCTATGCAGTAAATGCTGCAACTCTTTCTTCCTCTGGTGGATGGATGGGAATAACTTCTCTTTTATTTATTCTCCTTGGCATTGCTTCTTACTTCTTCAGAAAGAAATAATCTCTTCTTTGTAACGAAACCCCAGATTTCCCTGTGTGGAACATATGCTGATATCAGTGATTGACTTCAAGTTATTTGTATCCATCCTTGTTTCCCACAGTTATAGGCTGAATAATCACTAGTTTTCAGTATAGAAATGCTTAAATAGGAGTTACACTATAATTACATAGTTGTAATTTTAGTTTAAACTAGAATAACGAACAGAGGAATTTCAGTATGAACCTGTACCCCCGCAAAATCTTTCCAGAGCTCCTTAAACAAGCAAAGATCAGGAAAATCTCTCTTCTGCTTGGAGCCAGACAAGTCGGTAAAACTAC
>JAUXTV010000207.1 GCA_030679025.1 Candidatus Woesearchaeota archaeon | reverse complement strand
ATAAAGCTTTGGGTTCTTCGTATGTATTTTGATAAGAAAACTATTTTCTACTCATCTGCAGCATCATCTGGATAACCATCAATCCACTGATCAATAGCTACTCGAACATGATTTCCTATATATCTGCTTCCTGCTCCAGTTGCAAATCCAAGAGCTGCACCTAAACAAGGACTTTGATATTTCATGCCTACATAAGTACCTACTAAAGTTAAACCTAAATCCCAGACTCTTCTTCTTATGCGAACACTTAAAGGTTCTGGATCTTCTGGAATTGTCTCTTCAACACTCTCTTTATCCTTCGAATTAGCAATTGTAGCCTCAAGAGCACCTCTACTTAAAGGTCCGGCAAAGACTCCTGCAACTGCACCCATATAAGGATTATGACCTTGCACTCCTAGGTAGGCACCTGCTACAACAATTCCTAGATCCCAGGCTTTCTCAATCAGCGGAATACCTAAAGATTCAGTTACTCTTTCTTTTGTTAATGTTTGCTGCTCAGCGTCAACTTTTTCTGTGAGTGTCATAAGGCTAAAAATAAATTAACCCTATTTATACTTTTCTAAAAGATTTTTTCCATAGATAAATCTAGAGAGCACTTCTGCAGTCAATTGCGCATCTTCGAGAGCATTATGTGTATTCCTACGAACTTTGATTCCTAAAAATTCCAAGATTTTGTCTAGATTAATATCGCTCGTACCTTCTTTCTTCAAGATAAGCTTGCCAGCGCGTGCAAAATGTTCATATGCCAAAGCATGCGAATCTACATACCGATGACCGAATTCCCAAGGAATATTAAGACGAGCCAGAGCAACCTTGAGAAAAGCAATATCCATCCAAAGACTTTGTCCAGCAATGGTTTTATTTTTTATTGGTTTGACCCAAGCTAAGAATTCTTCTATTAGCTGTTTGTGTGACTTTTGTTGGCTGGCTAATTGTGTTCTTGTAAACCCGTTGATTTTTAATGCTTCATCAAAGATTTCTGCACCCTCCCATATATGACATTCTCCGTAGAATTTATTTTCCGGATGCTCAAACTCTACGGCCCCTATACTAATAATCGAACATTTTTGATGATCTATACCTGTCATTTCCATGTCGAGAACTATCATGTTGTTCAGACTGTTTTTCACCTTTTTAAGAATTACTTATTTCTAGTATTTCTTTTTTATGAGAATATCAAAAGTTTTAGCTGCTGTGTTTAACAGTTTAAACCATGATTTCCTTGATTCTGCCCTTTTTAAGGTGTAACTTAAAAGTGACAAAAATGGATAGTTTTATAAAGCAGTATTCCTTGTATCTTTTTTATGAGCAATAAAAATCATCTACCTGACTCTAGCTATGGGAATTCTGATTTTTCGAGTCGCCACTCTCCTTTTTCCCAACCTTTTCCAAAACCACTTGCACGCCTTACACTCCAACGTCCAGTTCATGACTGTTTAGAGACTAGACTTACAGGCGATTTAATGACTTTATATCTTGATGGCATCAGCATAGTCTCTTATTCTCCTCATTCGCGAGACCATATTGGCAGAATGTTGCCTCTTCAAGAAGCTGATCTTACAGGCTATCTTTTTTTGAATACTGATTTCTTCACTAGCCCTTCTGTCAGACAAAAACCTCTTAAATCAACATCACAAATGAGAAACTTAGCAAAAACTTTTTTCACTGTCAATTCTCAGTATCATGTTGCCTTAATTCAATACTTATTAGCTGGAGGCATGAGCTCTGAACATTACCATTCCTTAGACGAATCCATTGTGCAATTGGCAGGACAAAGCACTGTCACTGTGCGCCCCGTAGCTGATGATACTCAACATACTCTCTATGAACTTCACCCTGGAGAGATTTTACGCATACCTCCACAAACCTTGCATCGAGTGCGAACTAGCAATGTGGGCAGCATCACTGTTCCTATCAAACAAACTTTAGTGACCAAGAGCGATACTCATTATCCCATCTATAGTCAAGCAAGAATGGACCAAGAACTCCGATCCTTATTAGATGCACCTTGCACTTCAGGCAATGAGACAGTTAATGCTTGCACAGCTTACTGCCAAAGACTTGGTGTTAACCAAAGAACTGCTGCTGAGGATCACTTACAAAGAATATTAAATGAAGAACGCTATACTAATCTAAAATTTGCCTTTAACAAATTACTAAGACCTTAGTTTTCTTACCATTTCTCTTTTTCTCTATGCCTATATCGCTGATCCTGCAGGAGATTTCTATCTCTATATCTTTGACTTTCAGGGCTTCCTACAATGTCTTCCTTTGTAATTCCACCAGCTACAGCATATTTTTTCACCCATATCTTACTTCTTCCTCCGTTAATAGTATAAAATTCATCTTTCACTAGAACACATTCTTTTGGCACTCTTATACGCAGATGTATTTCTTCTTCTGGATTTCTTGGGGCAACTTTATCAGCATAAAACTGTTCACCTGTTCCAATGACGCGCCGCGCATCATTCATTTTCAGACCTTGTGGTAAAGCTTCTGCCAAAAAATAAGTCCAACCAGCTTGGTCCATAAATAAGACAGGTTTCTTTTTCTTTTCAAAACACTCTTTTATCTGTCTATGACTCTTATGTGAAGTATAATGGATCACCTCTAATTCTACCATCTTTGATTTTTTTCCAGGCAAAGGAGCATAAGCATATAATGCAAAATCAGGCAGATCTTTAATTCTTGTTGCTCCAGTTTCATCCTGGCTT
>JAUXTV010000202.1 GCA_030679025.1 Candidatus Woesearchaeota archaeon | reverse complement strand
ATAAATACTTAATTTACCAGCACCGATAGTAAAAGGAGATAATTCTCGTTGTGATCCTGGACCTTCATTAGCAACACGTCTGATAGTTTCATCTAAAGTGAAGAGGATTTCTTTGGTTTGTGTGACTGTATTTCTGTCTTTGATTTTATTGATAAACGGGACAGCTGCACCAAGAATAAGAGAAATAGCAATAACTCCTAAAGTTAAATAGAGAACTGCTGAGACCCAAAGATCACCTTTTTTTGATTTCATTGTTGTTGCTGTAATCTTTCTTCTTTTTTAAATCTTCTTACCCAATTTTTTAATAGTTTTATCCAGTATCTTGAACAAACCATCCATGCCTTTATTTACATAGCCACGCAAATGTTTTCTATATTCAGGTAGATGCCTCAAAAATGCAAGAAGATCTTCTTTTTCTATAACATCCCTATGAAGTCCATAGCCTAATTTCTCCAGATAATAAGCATTTACGATTTGCTCAAATTGCCCTTGAATAGGTTCAGAGAGTATTGGTTTTCGTAAGTGCAATGCTTCAGTCATCAATGTAAATCCGCCATTGGTTATAACTGCTTTGCAAGCTGCCAAATCACTCAAAAATCCCTGTGTGGAGAATTTCTTAAAGAGTAGATTCCCTTTCTTTTTATCTTGATCATACCCATAGATTATGAACTGTTCTGGAATTTGCTTTAGAAGAGTAAGCAACCGCTGATTGGAAGTGCTAGTTTGATACACTAAGATAAAGTTACCTTGTGTTGGCTGAAGATCTACTACTTCTTTTCGTAAAATAGAAGGAAATAAAAAAGTCTGCTTTTTCGTAATTTTTTCCTTAAAGAAAGAAGTCACAAAATAAGCATCAGCTTTTGGAATGAAAAGACAGATAACGAGCTTACATAAAAGATAATCCTTTTTATATTTTCTTGGAACGTCTAAAGCAAGATTTGTAATTCTATGCTGATTATCTAAAGAAATTAATGGAAGATGATAGAGCTTAGCAAGATAATAACAGGTTGGCTCAAAGTCAGTGATAATAATATCTGGCTTGAAACGCTCCAGCAAGGTTCGTAATTCTTTGAATTTCTGCGATGAAATTATTAAGTTTTGTATATTTTTCTTGAAGGTTCCAGCATAATTAATTTTATTATTCTTAAAATCGAGATGGAGTCCATAAATTTCTGTTGTGGGAAAATACTGTTTGAGATAGGGATAAGCCTTGCCATAAGTAATCACATGCACCTTGTGTTTTTTGGAGAGATGATCTAAAACTTCCTTACTCCGAGAAGAATGTCCGGATCCTTCCCCTGAAACACCATATAAAATGTTCACCATGAGTCTCTAAAAATATTTTATTCTGCTTCCTATACTCTAATCTCTTTTTCCGCAAACTTAAGGAGTAGGTGGAGCAGGACAATTAACAGTTGCTTCACGGACAGCGCTACTGCATACAATATCAGTATTGTCTTTAGCCTTGACTGTTGCAATAGCATCGACTTTGTTTAAAGTATGTAAATCAGCAACAGCAAAAGGAGTTTTACCGAAAGCAGCAACGCCTGGCTTGTCTTCCACAGTCACTGTACCATCGGGTTTATGCAGTCGTAATTTCAAAGCAGTAATATCAACAGCGCCACGATTGTCTACAGAAACTTTGCCACCTGTACAATCCACTTGGAGTTGAAATTCTAATTGGCTAGTACAAAGTAATGCAGTATCTCTTTGCTTGTCCACATTATCAGTTGTGCCGCGAATGAACTCAGTACCCCAAGTCATAATGATTGCAGCCAAAGCTACTGTGAATCCAATTAATAATACTGTCGCGATTAAAGGTGTAATACCTTTGTTGTTTCTGATCATGTGTTTTCACTTCCTTAGACTTTGTAAGTTACTTTTTGACTGGAACAGGGCTGGAAGACTCCGGCACCAATTCTGATTTTTGGAATGATATCTACTTTTTGTCCTGGTTGCACACTGGATGCTATTTGCTGAGTATTGCCTGGCTCTATGGATACAACTTGTTCTTCTGCTACTCCATCTACTACCAAACTGAACGCATCAACACGACCACTGCCAGCATTCTCTATCGTTAATAATCCACTATTTTCGCTGAGGACATTAATCTTGACATCAGTAGCGCAATTCAATCTTTGTGTAGAGACAGCGCCTTCTTTTTCAATAATTTCTTCAGTGAAGCCCTTGCCCCAGAAGAAGACAATAGAAGCAGTTACTACAACCATACCAATAACTAAAACACTAGCAATTAAAGGAGAAATACCTTTTTTTCCTCTATGGACATACATGGATGACTTTTTTTGTAACACAGACAACCTCTTTTTCGTTGAGAGCAATGATTGGTATCGCTTCAAATGCTAGTAACGTATCGATGGTGTTTGTATTTAAAGTTTCCGTTTGCTGTGGAGGCAAGCCATTAGGCAAAGCTGAAGGAAAAGAAATATCTTCTATGTTGGTTTGTCCACTGGTTGGATCGAGTTGACGAAACTTTACTTTTTTCAGAGTGAATTTTCCAGTGTTAGTGACAGTTATATCATTAGTAGGAGTTATACAGTCTACAGCAACATTCAGAGTAGTTTCAGCACAACGCAGTTCTTGTTCTGCCTGATCAATTTGAGCTTGAGTTGAGGATTCCGCGCGATCTTTGACCCACATGGTTACTATAGCAGCT
>JAUXTV010000174.1 GCA_030679025.1 Candidatus Woesearchaeota archaeon | reverse complement strand
GGTTTTTGGTTGGAAAAAATATTCGACTTATCTCGCAATCATTTTGATCGTATTGTGCACTTTTCTTTTGGTTTATTGTTAGCATATCCTTGCAAGGAAATAATGGTGCGTATTGGTAATCTCAAGGGATTTTGGGCGCTCAGTGCTCCCGTAGGAACTGTTCTTGCTTTCAGTGCAGTCTTTGAATTATTAGAATGGGCAGCTGCAATAGTTTTCGGAGGAGATTTAGGTGTTGCCTATCTCGGAATGCAAGGTGATGTTTGGGATGCGCATTGGGATATGTTTTTAGCAGGAGTGGGATCAATAATTACTATGGGATTAGTATTCCTCTTTTACATGGTATACGATCGAAAGCCGTTTTTAAAAGAATTGAAGGAAAGTCTCTACGTCAAAAGAAAAGAAGTAATGGGTGAACATGTGTTTGAGAAATTAGTGTATAAAGTGGATAATAAAAAGAAAAAATAAGTTATTTAAATAAATGAAGTAAGAAGGGAAGAGTACTATTGCAAAGGATACAGTTCTCTTATTTTTTGATCTAAATATTGAGCGTCTGCAGTTCTAGATCTTGGAATATTTGCATTCATAGTCAATATACCAGCAACAAAACCCATCAGTAAGCCGATCGCTGTAAACTCCATATAGGAAGAATTAGTTTTTGCTTCGTCTATAGTGGCAAACATGAGTCCAGCTATACTCTGAAACATTGCATTTGCTGCAAGAAAAGGCATCATAAAATTATCCAGAGCTAAAAAACTACTAGTTTGAAGATTGGTATCTCCGACTAATTCCTCGACTTGCTTCACTCGGTCATTATATTCTGGATCTTTTCTTCTTGGAAGAATTCCCCTTCCTCTAAGTTGTACTAAAGCATCATGCACAGTTGTAACTGTCCGTTTATCCTCAATTCTAATTGCATCTGTTAATACTTGATTGCCCTTATAGCGATCTAAAAGTACTCTTTGTGCTGCCACAATATCATCTTGAGGTGTGAGAGGTATTGCACGCTCTGCAACAGAGTCTCCTAAATAGGTAGTTAAAACAGCACGTGATTTTGAAAAGGAAGTACTAATCTCATCTATCTCTCGTAAGCGATCGCAAAGCGTTTTTTCCATGAAAAGTAAAGCAAGACTTATGTTTTTAAGCATTATGAGCAAGAATATACTATTATAGAGTAGTTACTTTAGAAACATTTATATAGAGAGATATGAATAAGAGAGTATGGTTAAAAATGTTATAGAATTCGCTTGTTCACATAATCACGGCAGATCTCCTTTAGCAGAAGCTTTTGCTAGAACTATGTTAAATGCAAGAGGTATTACTGAGTACGGTATTACCTCAAGCGGTACAAGAGCTAATAAAATAGATGCAATGCTCATAGGAGGAGCTCCATTTCCACAAGCCGACTTAAAATTCACTTTAGAGCAAGCCTTGAAGAGGGGGATTGTTCCTTCTGATTCTCTAATTTTAAGAAGCATTACATGTATGGAAACAGTTGATGAGCAAGATATGCAACAATTACAGGCTCATGCAAGAAGAGCACTTAGATTATTCGTAGATGAAGAACATGCTTATAGAGATGAAGCATTTAGGCAATTTAGTTTAGGAATACCAAAATCAACACATAGTCAGACAGTTTTGAGACCGGATGTACTACTCTGGTTAGGAATGGGTAAATCAAATACAATGTTTGTAAATAGAATCTATGGAGGTGTTAAGATTCCAGTTATTGATACTCTAGCTGGATATGCAACAAGAAATCCAGGAGCAGAATTTAAATCAGGATTTGGGGGAAGTCTACAAGATTATTTAGAAATGACAGAAGTCATTAGAGGATATACTCATCAGGCTATTACTAGGTTAGTTGAAGAAAGAAAGGCATAAGAACTTACTAATTTTATTATATTCATGGCAGAGTTACCAAAAATTATGTATGATCAGGAGCATTATGCCCAGGTTTATTTTTTTCAATTATTTATTGATAGAGAACAATATTTAGGAATGAAAGAAATATCTGGTTATGCTCCAGAAGGTTGGGTTTTGTATACTCAAGCAATACCTAAATCTTTTTTCTTTGGTGCTTATCCAGAAGAAAGTTTACAGAAAGAGGCAGAAATTGAATTTTCAAATTTAAAGAAAGAAGACTATGTTAAAAAACTAACTAAAGCTTATGCTAAAATGTTTGATCAGACAAAATCAATTTCAAAAGAATATTTTAGTGAATTTCATAAAAAAGAAAAAGAAGCTATTTTGAATAACCCTCAGAATGTTATAAAATTTATTAATAAATTAAAGAATACAGTCGACCATTTTTATTCGTATTATTTTTTAACACAGCCTCAGAGATTTTTTAGAGTTGAAGAAGAAGTAAAAAAATCTAATAATCCGGAGTTAATGATTTTACTAGAACATGGACGTACTTTAACAAAAGTAATGGAGTTAAGAAAAACTATCCTAATCAAAGCAAAAGATATTCAAACATCTAGTTTAACACCTAATGAATATTTTAAAAAATATCCTGAAAAACAAAAGGAGTTAGACCTAACAATTGAAGAGTATGGTTTCCTTACATGGGATCTTCTTGGAGGAGAATTGTTAACTAAAGAAAATATAAAGGATCATCTTACAAAATTACTAGAAAAACAAGAGGAAATTGATAGAGAATATGAAGGTATAGTAAAAGTTGAAAATAAAATTAAAAAGAGAAATTCTATAGAAAGTAAAACTGATTTATATAAAGTTGTAAACATCGTTGGAGACCTTCTAGTTAATAGATTTGATACAAATACCTATACTCTTTGTTTAATAAATTATTATATGCAGTTCATTAATGCTTTAAGAGAAGAATATAATCTTGAAGAATTTGATATTCAGTCCTATAGACTTAATGAAATACTAAATCTAATCAAAAATAAGAAAAAGATAGATAAGAATGTTATTGAAAAAAGAAAAAAAGGATATCTAAATATTCATTATAAAGACAAAGTTGAAGAATATGAGGGTGAAGAAGCTCAAAAAAAGATTAAAGAACTTCTTGAATATAGAGAAAAAATTCATACTGAATCAAAGTCTCTTAAAGGAACAGTTGCATCATTTCCAGATAGAAAGAAAAAGATTATAGAGGGAGAGGTCTTTGTTATGACTTCAAACTATAAGGCAGATGAACAGCTTAAATCATTTAATAAAGGACAGATATTAATAGCTACTCAAACTCATCCTGTTTTAGTTCCTGCAATAAAAAAAGCTATAGCCATAGTTACAGATGAAGGGGGTTTGACATGCCATGCCGCTATTGTATCAAGAGAATTAGGAAAGCCTTGTATAATTGGAACTAAAATAGCTACTAAAATATTAAAGACTGGCGATAAGATCAAGATGAATTTAGAGACTGGAGAAGTTGTTAAAATTTCAAGTTAAGGTTTTGGAATAAGATATATGGCTCTCTGATCTAACTTATAAAAATTCAATACATTTTATAAAATTAATTACTCAAGAGTTACTACAATAAGAAGGTTTAAATAGAGAAATTATTCAAAAAGAATATGACAACAGTAAGAAAAGTAATCATAATTGCAAGGCATGGATATTATACAGATATTGATGGTATTGATCAATTAACTAATGAATCTGTACAAAGTATGTATGCTCAAGGTCTTGATTTTGAAACAACTATTGGTCAAGATTGTCAAACAGGTAAAGCTTTTGTTTTCCATAGCAA
>JAUXTV010000170.1 GCA_030679025.1 Candidatus Woesearchaeota archaeon | reverse complement strand
CAAAACCAACACAATTAGCCATCAAGCTGCTTACAGAACACGGTATTTTTCCTGATTTTATCTTATGCAGGGCAAGAGAACCTTTAGATCAACAACGCAAAAAAAAGATTGAAACTTATGCAAATATTGGCGCTGACTATGTCATTTCTGCTCCTGATATTAAAACTATTTATTCTGTTCCTCTTAACTTTGAAAAAGAAAAACTTGGAGAGAAGATCTTACGAAAATTAGCATTACAACCAAAAACACAACCAGATTGGACTGCATGGGAGGAACTAGTCAGACGATTAGAACAACCTCAAAAAAGAGTCAACATTGCCATGGTCTGTAAATATGTAGACAATGGCAACTATCACATTGCAGATGCTTACATATCTGTTAATGAAGCCTTGAAACATGCTGGAGCACACCTTCATGCCGGGGTTTCTATTACATGGCTTGATGCCAAAACGTTTGAACAACATCCTGAACAAGTAGCCATGCTCAAACAATTTGATGGTGTTCTTGTACCTGGCGGATTTGGAGGTACAGGCGTAGAAGGCAAGATGATGTCTATCCAATACGCACGCGAACAGAACATTCCTTTTTTGGGATTATGCTATGGCATGCAATTAGCAGTGATTGAATATGCTCGACATGTTTGCGGACTTATTGGAGCACATACTACTGAAGTTGATCCAAGAACTCCTTATCCTATCATCGATATGCTTCCAGAACAACGCACTGTGAAAGACAAAAGCGGAACTATGCGCTTAGGAACTTATGCTGCAACACTCCAGGAAGGAAGCATAGTTTTAGACCTGTACAATAGAACAGGACGTTTTACTCATGATCAAGCGCAATTGAGTCAAGTGCGCGGCACTGATGGTTTTCGCTTAGGAAAAACTCCTCTACATAATACTATTTTAGAACGTCATCGCCATAGATATGAACAAAATCCAGAGTATGTTGCTACATTAACCAAACAAGGATTACTTTTTTCAGGCTATCATCAACGAGATGATGGAACAAAACTCATGGAATTTATTGAACTGCCAAAAGCCAAGCATCCTTTCTTTGTTGCAACACAATCTCATCCTTGCTTCAAATCAAGCTTACTAGATCCTGCACCACTCTATATTGGATTTATTGAAGCAGCGCTAGAAAGACAAGCAAGCATACCTCAACAAGCAGTTCCTTTGCCTAGAAGTATTTCTCTGCAATAGATTATGCCATTTTTCTTGGCTTTAAACTAACATTTGCTTCTTTCAAGAGAGCATAAGTCATTTCATTCAAAGGAGACTCTTCATTAAACACTAATTCTTTGATGCCTGCATTAATCAAAATTTGTGTACAGCGTAAGCAAGGACTGTCAGTAGTATAGACTGTTGTATCTTGTGTACTAACGCCGTGATAAGCTGCTTGTATTATAACATTTTCTTCTGCATGATTGCATAAACATTGCATTTGTAATCCTTCTTTGTTACATCCAGGACAGCCATTTTCATTGCAGTGCTTGATATGACGAGGAGTATCATCAAATCCTATAGTGAGTATGCGTTTTTGTTTAACTAACAGTGCACCTACTTTTCTTTTTACACAGCGAGAACGCTTTGCTATTACTTGCGTAATTTCCATGAAGAAGCTGTCATCAGATGGCTTTTTGAATGTAAATTTTTTACTGGTGTCTGCAAGCATACGCTCTAGTTTTTGTTGTAAGGTATCTAGATCACTTTCATTTTTGATAATGATTTGTGCTGCTTTGAACACAGGCGTTAATTGCTGCTTCACAAGCTCTTCATCTTCTAGAATATTTCTTTCGAAAGCTAGGACTTCATCATAGGACGTTTCTTTCCCAAGCTGTTGCTTTTGCTGCTCTATCAAACGTTCTAAGCGTAGTTCTGCAGGCGCGTCTACACGCACTAAGACCAGGTCATCTTTTTCTCTGAAGACGTCTATTTGCTCAACGTCAGTAATGGATTCAACAACATAATTCATTTCACTACTTATTTTATGAGTAGGGAGCTCTTCATCAGTTAAAAAATGAGGAATAGTTAAATAAGTAAACCCTTTTTTTTGGAGGTATTGGGCAACTGTAGTTTTTCCTGACCCCTTTAAACCTGTAATCGCTATGATCATACTATGTGTGTCAAAAAAATGCCTTAAAAAGCTTTCTACTAAAGATTTTTACTTTACTGGTTGCCCATTCATTATTCCTGCTACTACTTCTCGCCAATCATTTACTTGCTGCACATGTTGCAGATAGGTTTGAAACTGAGTTACTTCCTTAGGATCAGGATTAAATAAATACAAATCAGTTATACCTGCTTCATGCAGATACCGATGCACTTCTAATTTGTCATCTATAAAAGTTGTAACTCCTAGTCGCTGACATATGGGTAGTTTGTCTCTTCTCTCTAAACAAAAATACACATGTTTTCTACTAATCCCTGTTTGCTCATAGAAATTATGATGCTCTAACCACTCTCTTGTTTTTTGCTGTACTTTAGGTTTACATTTTGAGACAATATAGACTTCATTTCCAAATACTTCATTTACTAATCTTCTTAGTCCTTCAAACACATAAGGCGATGCTGCAGCTTCCAAATGATTTCCGTTGAAAAATGTGTCTCTATCTCTTTGTCTACTAGCTATAATAACTCCTCCTACATCTACCCCCAGAACTTTTTTCATAGAATTGGTTTTACCAGAGAAATGATTTAAATTTTCTGTATAAATTATTATAATATTCTTGCATTCTTTTTTTGTTACTGTCATCGAGCAAATAGTTCAACATTTTAGCAACATTTATATATCAATTTATTTTCTTAGTTTAGAATTTTCCATGAAAAAACTCTTTTCAGTATTTTTTGTATTGTTTTTAGTTGGCTGTGCACAAAATAGCCCTACCTCAACTATAGCTTCTTTTGAGGACTGTGTCGCTGCTGGAAATCCTGTTATGGAAAGCAACCCACTTAAATGCAGAACTGCTGATGGAAGAGTATTTACCCAACAACAACTTCCCGCATGGAAAACTGACGGTATAACCCTAAAAAAAATTCCAGAAACTGGCGAGCTAGCTTGTTTTGGATGTGGCGCTACACAATGCAGAGATCCTTTACCGACTTTGGAATCAGTTGAAGAGACAGAAACAATGCACTGCACTGATACTTTTGATGTCCTTGTCATTGATGAGTAGAATTCTGAGGAAAACCTTTTAAATGGTCTAAATAACGTATTTTCTATGGATTCAGTCAGAATGTCCAGTTAAGATTATAAGCACACTTTTTCTTAGTAATTCCTATGAAAACCACACCTAAAGACACTGGCAAAGAGAACGTTCTTCGAGATGCAGATAGTCCTGATCCTAAAGGATTACCAGAAGTGCATGGCTATGACTTTAACAAAGGCGTGAACTATGACAAGCTTCTAGAAAGTTATTTGACTACAGGTTTTCAAGCTACACAATTGGCCAAAGCTATTGAACTTATTAAACAAATGCGGAAAGACAAGTGTACTATTTACTTAGGCTATACTTCTAATATGGTTAGTTCAGGCCTCAGAGATATCTTTCGTTTTTTAGTTGAACATAAGATGGTTGATGTTGTAGTCACTACAGCTGGCGGCATTGAAGAAGATATTATCAAATGCATCAAACCTTTTTTCATTGGCGACTTTACTCTGGATGGAAAAACATTACGAGAGCAAGGCATTAATCGCGCGGGCAATGTACTTATTCCTAATTCCCGTTATTGTGCTTTTGAAGACTTTTTTATTCCTCTGATCAAGACTATGGCTGAAGAACAAAGAAAAACTGGGAAAGTGTTTTCACCTAGTGATTTAATTTTGCGTTTAGGCAAGACTATCAATAACAAAGACTCTATCTACTACTGGGCATACAAAAATAATATTCCTGTGTTCTGTCCTGCATTGACTGATGGCAGCATGGGAGACATGTTCTACTTTTATTCCTATGAGAATCCTGACTTTAAAATTGATGATATTCAAGACATTAGAAAACTCCATGATATTACTATTCAAGCAAAAAAAACTGGTTTGATTATTTTAGGTGGTGGAGTTGTTAAACACCATATTTTAAATTCCAACATGATGAGGAATGGTGCTGA
>JAUXTV010000181.1 GCA_030679025.1 Candidatus Woesearchaeota archaeon | reverse complement strand
CAAGGCGTTATAACTTTAACAATGCTTACCAAGTCTGGGGTTAACAAAAACAATAATGAAATTGAGAAAGCAACTAATGAATTAATGCCCGATTTTTCGCCAAATACTTTAGTCTTTTCTAAAATAGCAAACAATATTCCGAAAACTAAAAGCCAGACAAAAGCAGGCGCAAAATAATCCAGTATGCCTATATCCAAGAAAGAAGCCATTTATTTTCTCCCAAAGGCCTGAGGTCCGAATTCTTTCTTAAGCATGCTGCCCCATCCTTCTGCAGGTTTGTCTTCCTTGAACATTGAAACAACTATTAACATTATTCCAACAAGCAATAATATTCCTTTGTCTGTTGATGATAATCTAATCCATGTTGGCAAATTTCCTAAACCTGGGATGGAACTGAAAACTGACCAGCCGACAGCAACGATTGAAAGTAATACTGCTGCAAAGAAAGGCCATCCTGTCCAGGTATCACCGCTGATTCCGAATATTCCTAAAACAAGCAACAGCATCATTATAACCAAAACTATTGCTGAAACTTTAGGTAGGAACTGATTAATCAAAAGAACAACAGCCCCTGCACGAATAGTAAAGAATGCAATTAATATTGCAATAACAACATTAATGTTTTTGGCATTTGCACCAAACAATCTCACTTTCTGTAATACTGCAAAGATTATTGTAAATATTAGTATGAACGGCAAAAGCACCTGATAAAATCCAGCTGCTTCCAATTGCCTGATTGTCATTTCAAGATTAAGTCCTTCAAGTACCATTATTTGCTCTCCTTAGCAGGACCGCTGCCAACTACATATATGATTGTACCAACAAGTGCTCCTACAAGTAAAGTAGGAATTAAAACTGTTGACGGATTTGCTCCAAAGAATGCAACGATTGGATGAAACCAGCCGAATGAATTTAGGAATATTAATAATACTGCAATAAAAGAAATCAAAGTTAGGAATATAGCCCATTTGCTGTTTTCAAAAGAAAATGTCTTGTCCCCCATGAACGATCCTGCCAGCATCATGAATGAAAGCAATACAACCAATACTAGTGCAACATAAGGTAATGATAATTGTAATGAGGTTACAACTTCTTTTGCTGCAAGGACAAAGAATGCGATTACGAATGCAACCATTGAATTTAAATTCTTTTTAGGATAACTTTTATCTCCTATTTTCTCCTCGCCGAACACTCTTGTCTTTTCTAGAATTCCGAAAACAATTGTGAAAACTAGCAAGAAAGGGAGTATGACATCAAAAAATCCGAAATCCTGCATAAAGTCTATAGCGTTCCCTAATACAGTAGCCATGGGTTATGAAATGCCAAAAAGAATATATAAACTTTGTGTTCATAAGAAAAGAAAAATTAAATAAGAAAAAATCTAGTTGCTTTCACTAACAGATGAATCTTCTTCATCATATGCTGGAATTGCAGCTCTAGAGATTATCATAACATCGCCAACAGATTTGACCATATTGTGAGGAACAACTACTCCTTTTGCTCCGCCTAATATCTTAGTCAGGAAAGAGTTTCTTGTTGCCTTAATTCTCCATCCAGAAATCTTATTGCTTGCAAGGTATGCTTCCTCAACATCTCCGAAATAATCGCCTGCGTCGGTAAATACCTGCATTCCATAAACGTCCGTAACATTTAGTAGCTTTAACATTTGAATACCCCCTTGTTTTTGTTGGGAAACCTTTTATAGTATTTAAATATTTTCTTTTAGTAATATGAAATCTTTTAACAACCTGACAGTAATAGGAACTTCGCACATTTCCAAAGAGAGCATAAAGGAAGCGGAAGATTCCATTGAGCTGTTGAATCCAGGCATTGTAGCTTTGGAGTTAGATCAGGCTAGGTTTTATGCTTTGCTGTCAA
>JAUXTV010000150.1 GCA_030679025.1 Candidatus Woesearchaeota archaeon | reverse complement strand
AAAATGCGGAGCTGAAAGAAACTCCCAGAAGTAAGAGTACAAGAATACCTGCAATCAAGAGCTGGTTACGTGACAAGCGCACGAAGCTCACCTACGTTGTGTTCTAGGTTCTGGAGTTGTGATTGTAAAGTTTGTTTGGCGAGAGTTAAATCAGTAGCAGAGTTCACTTCAGGAGTTCGTTCTGCAACAAGAGTGGAGTAGAGAAGAACAAAAAGCCCTAAAAGCACAGCAAGAAACAGGAGCAGGGAACGAGCATGGGAGAATACTGTAGTAAGAAGTGTCGCTTTCCTCTTTTTCACTGGTTTCACCTGCAAAGAATAAAGACAAGAAGTTTATAAGTCTTTGCCCAAGGTCTTTAACAAATCATGGTTTTCTAAGTATGCTGTTTGGATCAAAATGAGCATAAGAGTCTACGCCATTTCTAAGTCTTTCAAAATAGAAAAATCTAGCTTTTTGTCTGAACTGTTTCTGTTTGCGCTTATATGAACAACTAATTCCAGATGGATTAATACGATGTCTTGTTAATAATTGAGAGATGCAAGAAATCTTTTTTCCCATTGTAATCAAAGTTAAATAAAAGTCATAGTCTTGTCCAAAATAGAATTTATTTCTATAAAAAATTCCAGATTCATTTCTAAACATAATACTTGAATGGCAAATGATATTATTTTTTTCAAGAATTAAACGTAATTTTTTGAAATTGGAAGGTGGTCTAATTCTCATACACACACCCATTTCATTAAAAATAGTATATCCTGTTCCTATGAGAAAAATATTTTTATTCTTTTCAAGAAATGATACTTGGCGTTCTATTCTTTTTTTATTTGCTAAATCATCAGAATCCAATCTAGAGATATATTTTCCCTTGGCTATTAAAATTCCTTTATTTAGGCAGTTTGTTAAACCAATGTGTTGTTTATTCTTGAAAATCTTTACTCGTTTATCTATTTTAGATAAATCTTTCAAAAAAGCAAATGATTTATCTTTGCTACAATCATCTATGGCAATCACTTCAATATTAATGTAAGACTGTTTTAATAAGGAATAGATTGCATCATCCACATGTTTATCATCATTAAAAACAGGCATAATAATTGAGACCAGTGGAGAATTCATTTTTTAGAAAGAGAATAAACATTTAAAAAGTTTTTGATTGCCAAATAATCAAATAAATATTTTCAGTTTTAATAGTAGCATCAAACTTAATTTAAATAGGTTTTAAATATTACTCAATTCTAAAATTGACTTTAACTCAGATGTGAAATGCTGTATGTTGGGGAAGTCAATATAATGAATTATTTTAAAGCCTCGTTGACGAGCGTTTTCAATATTAGGTAAATGATCATCAATAAAAAGGCAATCTTCTGGTTTTAAATTGTAGTTAGCTAGTTCTTTACGTAGAATATCGAATGCAAGACCATCAGCCTTTAACATGCCTAATTCAAAAGAAGTAAATACTTTTTTAAAATCTTTATACAAACCACCCTCTAGGTTTGACTCATAATGATGCTTTTTAATGTCTGTAAATCCAAAGAGCAAATAGTTCTTTTTGAGCTTTTTTATTATTTGTATCAACTCTTTATTCAAAATCTTATGTTTAAAATAAAGTTTTTTATAATATACAAGCGCTTCATTCGTATTTGATAATCCAGGTCTATGGAAAAAAAGTTTGAAATCTTCTTTCCCTATATCAGATTCCCTATAAATACGAAGAAGTTCTTCATCACTCTTGTCTGTTAATCGAATACTAACATTAAATTTTTCTTCAAACTCTTTATTCAAATATTCCCAATCTGTTTTATAAATAACTCTTCCAAAATCAAATATAATCGCCTTTATCATCATTTTTAGCATTTTCTAATCTTTAAAAATGTTTCTCAACATTTCAATTCATCCATTGTTTGTAAATAATGTTTATTTTGTTCATAAAATTCATTAGGTGTTAACATAAAGATGTCATTTTCCAGTTTACTAAGATAAATTTTCCTATTAGTATCCATTCCTCTCATTTTTTCTTCTTTTGTCACAGCTTTTCTTGCTGGATGATTAAGATGAAAACAAGGAGCAGAAATAAAGGGAACAACATAGAGACCATTTGCTATTAACTTAGCTCCAAAGAAAGTATCTTCATATCCCCTATGTGTGCTCAAAGACACATCAAAAGCACCGGAAGCGATTGCATGTTTTCTATGAAGACTAAGGTTGTGAGTAATTACCATCATAGGTAATGCCCAACCTATAGGTAAACTATCTTCATGTAACACTAGGGCATGTCCAAAGTCTTTAAATTGACGCGTTTCTTCAAAAATATTCAGTATTTTAGATTGTTTTCCGTACTTGCTTGTATCTTTATAAAATCGCGGGTCTTGTTGATAATCTGCTCTTCCTTGATGTACTCTTGGGTTATCAATAGCTATATTTTCCTTAAAGCCTACTAATAGAATGTTATCTAGCAGGCTATGTCTTATAACTTGCTCAGAAATAAATTCAGGTGGTGCTACCATATCTGAATCCATAAAGACAATAATATCAGATGTAGACAGTAATAGACCTATGTTTCTCGGAATTCCAT
>JAUXTV010000139.1 GCA_030679025.1 Candidatus Woesearchaeota archaeon | reverse complement strand
TTACAGTGACTCCTCCTACAGGCATTACAACAGCATTCCAGCTTCCACAAGGCAACAGCTGCACACCAGCAACAACTCCTCCTTATCAATGTTCTCTCACTATGAATGTGCAGGTAGGCAATGTAAACGTGCCACGACAATATCTTATTAATCTACAAGCACAATCTGCAAGTGTAACACAACCCGGACTCTTAACTTTGAATGCAGTTCAGGGACAAGTTACTGACTGCACCAACACCATTAGAGATGTTCATGAAACTGATATAGATTGTGGCGGACCTATTTGTGCACCTGCCGGATACTTATGTGACTATACTAGATCTTGTGCTTTAGCAAGAGACTGCAGAATTAATCAAGGCTGTGGTATTGGATTATGCGCCGCAACATCTTTGACTAACCCAGCACTTATTTGTCAACCTGATAGTGATTGCGATACTATACCTGATTCACGTGACCGATGTTTAACTACTCCTGCGAGTGTTGTTGTAAGTCTTAGAAATGGTTGTCCTTTACCTCGAGTTACTTCCTTTAGCCCAAGTCTAACAACTGATTTCACTCAAGTGGAAGATTTAGGGCATGTTCAAGATCTCAGTTTGGGCATTGTTGGTGTAGGCAGACTCCAATATCTTGGCAGAGAAATTTCTGTGTTACGCGTAGTCAATACTGTGCATCAAGCTTTAGACTTAGATACTGAGATTACTTTACAACCTAATCTTATTGGCTTAGATAGTACACTCACTTCTGAATTCAATTATCCAGCTACTTTAACCTTTAGCGGATTAACTTCAACAACTGCTCCCACTCCTTTACGCGATGGACTAGTTTGTTCTTCTCTTGTTTGTGTGAGTCGAAGTTATACAAATGGAGACTATACAGTTACAGTTCCTGGATTTTCAAATTATACTACACAATCAGGTGCATGCGGAGATACTTATTGTAATTTAGATGAAAGTTGTAGTCTTTGTTCACAAGACTGCGGTGCTTGTCCTCCTGGAGGATCAAGTTCTGGTGGTGGCGGAGAAAACAATGTCAACCAACGTGTCGTAGTAGACTTAGATACTAATATCCAACAAACAGTTTCAGTTCTTCGCAATAGCAGGATTAGTGTTCTTTACCAAGGACAAGAATATGGTGTAAGAGTGCCTCATGCAACTTCAGAAGCAGTGGTACTTACTGTTTTAGGAGATAGCTATAGCATTCCTCTTAGTCAACGTTTAGGCATTGATCTTTCTCAGGATGGTACTAGTGACGCCAATATAGAATATGTTGCACTTGATGGCAATGTAGTTACTTTGACCTTTAGTCGTCTTATTCGTGAACGTATTCCCACTTTACAAGATTCTTCGAAAGAAGTACGAGGACCACTAACACCTCATTATGAGGAAACGTCACGAGTTCAAGAGAATCAACAACCTCCTAAATTGTTTTCCACTATTTGGGTAAGAATACCTTTGGTCTTTTTTGTCTTAGCTTTAGCATTTTATTTCCGCTATGTACGATTACGAAGGATTTATTGAGCGTAATCTTTATATAATCAACTCCAGATTATATCTTTTCAGAGGAGGTACAACTATGGTTCAAGTCGGCGACATTATAGAAAATTTTGAATGTATGGCTTATCAAACAGGTCAATTTAGAAAAGTCAAACTTAGTGATTACAAGGGGAAATGGGTTGTCCTATTTTTTTATCCAAGAGATTTTACTTTTGTATGCCCTACAGAGATTCGAGGGTTTGCACAACATGAACTTGCATTTACCAAAGCTAAAGCAGTAATTATAGGAGCTAGCACTGACAGTGAACATTCTCATAAGGCATGGTTCGAACGTGATCTTAAGGAAGTCAAATTCCCTATTCTTGCAGATACTGCACATAAGCTTAGCCGTTATTTTAATGTTTTAAAAGAAGATGAAGGCAAAGCTCATAGAGGTACTTTTATTATTGATCCTAAAGGCATTTTACGTTATTTCGTTGTTTCTGACCTCAATGTAGGCAGAAGCATTGAAGAGACTTTACGTGTCTTACAGGGATTACAAACAGGTGAATTATGCCCTATTGACTGGAAACCTGGCCAAAAGACTTTGGGAAAATAACGCAACGCTTATATTTTCCTTTTCTTTTCTTTTTGTATGCTCAAACGATCTATTTTTTCTGTTTTATTTCTTTTTCTTATAGCTGGATGCAATTCAGTTCCTTCAGAACCTTCTTCTGAAACGAATGTCAATACCTCTTCCAACAATCTTACTCCTG
>JAUXTV010000138.1 GCA_030679025.1 Candidatus Woesearchaeota archaeon | reverse complement strand
AAAAAAGAAAAAGAAGTAAATCAATATTTTATTAAAACTCTTAGTAAGCTTTTAATTTCTAAATTCAAAACTTAAAGCCAATGAGCTAAGGAGATAATATGCATTATAGAAATGGACGAGAAGCAAAGAATATTCTATAAGGAGAAATGAGAATGGCTAAAATAAAAAAATGGAAAAATTTAGGAAAAACAATGGCTTCTAGTTTTGATTATTATGATGAATATCCAATGCCAACAAGTGCTAAAGAACAGAAATTAGCAGTAAAAGCTATTTTATCTGGAGTAAAAGAGTATTTAGAAAAGTATACGAGAATTGTGATAGATTACCCATAACAATAACGTGTTAAAGAGGAAAATAGCATGAAAAAAAGAAAACGTAATCCAGAACCAATTTCTGATATTATTGGAATTACATGCGACGGCAAAAGATATGCAGTAGAATACAAAACTAAAAACTCAAGTGGTATAGAATGGTTTACTAAAGCTACGCTATTAAAAATGTTAAGCGTAGCTGAAATTAAATCTTTTTTGAAAAAGGGTTCAATATTAACTTTAAAAAGACAAAAAGCAAAACGAGAAGAAAAACAACGAGTAGCTCCATATAAAAAAGTAATAGGAAAAAGATTTACATTTGATGGATATAGAGTAAAAATAGAAAAAATACTTTATAATGAGGACGGGTTTTCAATAGTATATGTTCATGGTAAAGATTGGGGTATGGACGAAATATCTGAAGATACATTAAAAAAATTACTTTAAACAAGTAGGAGTAAGTTATGGAGCAAATCTCATTTGCCAATTTAGGTAAAGGTCAAATCATTGCAAAAAATACTTTAGACCTTATGAAGAAAATTATAATCTCTTCATCATCTAATTGGCAAGTGAGACAAGCTACTGCTAAAATTATTGAAGGTCTTCCTTGGAGAGATGAAAATGCTGAATTAAGAACAATTTATCAGTGGGTACAAGAGAATACTCGCTATGTTAAAGACCCTCATACTTTGGAGACACTCATAACTCCACCTACAATATTAAATGATATTCAACTTGGTAATAAACCACAAATGGATTGTGATGATTATAGCATGCTTTTAGCAAGTATGTATCGCTCTATTGGTTATCCTATATCTTTACGAGTAGCTTCTTATCATCCTTCTGGTCAATTTGGTCATGTTTATATTTTAGTTAAAACTAGAGGTACTTGGATACCAGTTGATGGAATAGCTTATGGTAAAGAGCCTGGTTGGGAATCACCCGGCTTTACAAATATGGCAGATTATATTATTGATACATAGGAGTGAACTATGCAAGTAATAATGCAAACAAGATTGAATCCTCCTACAGTTGTTTATGACTCACAAGCGCCTGAAGGAGATGGAGAAGCTACTACGCTAGCAAAGAAAGTAGTTAGATGGCTTTATCCTGCAATCAAAGTAATGCAAGGTAATACTGAATTATATAAAACGCGTGAGTTTTATCAAGATGATAGTGGAAAAACATTTGCAATTGCTGTTGGAGTTTTAACTGGAGCGTTTATTGGTTCTGGATTATTAATAAGAGCATTTACAAGGAGATAAAGCATGTATAACAGTGGATTGTTTGGTCAAGTAAGAGTTAATAGAGGTTTTTCTGGTTTTTCTGGGTTTTCAGACGTTACTACTGATATTAGTGGAATGAAAAGCGCATTAGAAATGTCTGAAAGTATGACTACAAATCTAGAAAAAATGGCTTCTATTAAAGGTGGAAGCGCGTTAGATGCTGCTCAAGCATTACGAGCTCGTCAAAATGATTTAGCTAGACAGTATTCAAATGTACTTAAGATCTCTCCAGGTGATCTTGCTGCAAATGCTGCATATCTTACTAAGCTTTATAACGCAATTATGGAGCATAATAGTAAATTAGACGAGACATTAAGAATAATTACAACTGGTCAAGGAAATAAAGTTGCAACTACACAATCTAAAGATCTTGCGCTCCGTCCCTCCTCTCAGAATGTTTCTGCTGCACTCCCCAGTGGTAACATGGGAGGAGGGGTTATAAATACTGTTACGTCATTGCTTAAAACGTATTGGTATGTGCCAGTGGGCGCAATTGTTATTGGAGCACTTGCTGTTGCTAAAAAAAGATAAGGAGATACTCACATGTTTTGCAAACAATCGTTTGAAGGGTTTGGGAAAATGCAATTTCGTAGTAGAAATACGATTAGTATAGGTCAACCACAACCACTTAATACAGAAAAATCTATGGTAGCTACAGCTATTGATAAACAGATGTGGAGAAGAATGCCATCTAAATTTGCTACAAAAGTTAAACCAGTACAAACACAAGCTAGAGTGAATATTGAAAGTGGTTTAAGAAAAATGAATTATTTATTAGCACCAAAAAATAAAGTAACAAAAGTAATGAATGCTCATGGAGGCTGGACAATAACATCCTCACAAGGCCCTGGAGTGGGAAATAGAACAGTTTTTGATAAAAATGGTAAAAAACTTAGAAGCTATAGACTTTAGGAGATAATAATGAGATATTCGCACTTTTCAAATCTTTCTAAAGTATATCCATATCAAGGTGCATTCGCAGGATATGGAGATATTTTACAGTTAGGCTCTGCTGTTAAACTTGAGCCTGGAAAACAATATACTGCGACAATTCAATTTAAGAATATAATCATGCCATCTGAATCTACAGTATATGAAGGTGTAGCAAAAGCATTTGGAAAGTTTGCTACTATTACTTCTTTAGATCGAGGATTATTTAGTAGCTCATTTGCGCTTACATTTACTCCTAGTTCAGTTATGGGCCTTAATACTACTATGAGTAATATTCGTAATGCGTTTTATCCAGATTACGACGCAACAGTAGTTCAAGTAGAGACTGGTTCTGTAACTACAAAGCCAGGTGGAGCAGTTGAAGCTGTAAAATCTATCACTAAGAAAATTACTGCCGTTCCTGTAGCAATGGCATCAGGACTTGCTGAAAGTGCTGGAGAAGGTGCATCAAATATTGCTACTAGTTTTTTAAAGAGAGCTTGGCCAGTGTTAGCAATAGGAGCATTTGGAGTATTTGGCTATCTCTATATAGCAAGTGGCGCAGCTAAACGACGAGTAGGGAGAATGTAAAATGAAAAATACAGGTAAGTTAATGTCATCTTATGATAAGTCTACTTTAGATATTTTTGTAAGAAGTGCATTAGCTCAATTAATAGTTAAAGGCAAAAGTAAAGCAATGCGTCAAGTTATAGCAGCTTTAAAGAAAAATAAAAATAAATATTCACAATTATATTTTGATGAAAAGTTTGAGATTGAGTTTAAAAAAGCTTTAGAAGCTTTAGGTTGGGAATAAGGAGCTAGTTATGGATGATTATGGAGCCGTAACAGATGCGCCGAATGTAAAAGCAGAACTACAAAAGAATATTGAAGACCTCACTATTCTCAAACGTACTGTGAGTGCTACTAGTCCAAAACTACTTACACAAGTATCTCAAAAAGATCGACTGCTTGCTCTTATAGATACACAAGGAAGTATTGCTACAAACTTAAGTAAGCAAAATGAAGAGACGCTGGCAAATTTTGATATTGATGGCTTTAGAAATAATTTACAAGATCTTCTTGATAATGTAGCAGAGTATATGGCTGAGATTGGAGACACTAAAAACTTTACTGGTCTAATCAAAAATACAAGCTTTGAGCTTGGTCTTGTAGCAATATTAGGGTTGCTTATATATTGGCTTAGAAAAGGAAAAGCAAAATGAAAACTATTTATACGACTAAAGTAGGTAAGACTTGGTATGTAGATATTCCAGATAGACAATATACAGGAGCATTCAAGACAAAAGCAAAAATGCTTGCATTCCTTAAACCTGCGGCAGCATCTGGTTATAGAGTAGAATATATGGAGCCAGCAAAAACAGTAAAAGGATATAAAGGAAATCCACCTAAAAAGTGGTATGATATGATCAATAGAGAAGCAAAAGAACAAGGATTGTCTCCTGCAAGAACTAAGCAATTAAAAATGTACTACAAGCTTAGAAAATTTGGCACAGACCCTAATTATATGGCGACATGGGCTGAAAGATTTAGACGTGGTGATGAATTTGAACATTCTGATTCTACTGGACGAACTATTTTAAAAAGAATGCAAAAGAAAAAGAATCCTCATGGTTATGGTCAAGAGTATGATGATATGGAAGTAACTATGATTGGTACGCCAAAAAGAAATCCACTTTATATTGGAAAAAAGAAATTAAAGGCTGGTGATAAAGTAAAAGATTTTAGAGGAAGGCAATGGACAGTAGATGATACTGTAGGTGAAGGTCCTCGTCATCCAGGTAGTACTGGTCGTATACATATTAAAAGAGGTGGATTTAAACAACAACTATTTCCATCAGTAGTGGGAGCTGAGTGGAGAGATAATCCACCATATGGTTATGGTGCACATGAAGACAATCCTAAAAGGAGAACTAAGACAATGAAAGCACTCCCTGATTTTTCAAAATTTAAGAAGGCGAAAAAGAAAGCTGGTAAGAAGCGTCCT
>JAUXTV010000128.1 GCA_030679025.1 Candidatus Woesearchaeota archaeon | reverse complement strand
ATAATGATTTGTTGTTTTTGCTTCCCCGTTGAAGACCAGAAGAAGCGGGTTTACTAATTTTTATTGAAATCTCTTGGGACGATGTGGTAAATCCACAGGGTAGAACGGGGCGTTACCCATAATCTTTTTCCTTCATATTTTTCAGAATTTGGTTAATACTCGGGCAGATTTTTCCCTGCCTGTAACCAAATGTAAAGGCTTAAATCGCTGAAAAATAAAAAGTGGAGTATGTGGAAGCGTGTGGCTGTGTTTGGCGCAGGAGGAAGATGATAAAAAGCACTATACAAGAGTGTTTGTCTACTTCACCAAATGATTTGATGGTAATACTATTATCTAATATGAATCTAAATAGAAAAGACCTATGTCAGGTTGAAATTAGGCTTCTATCTCAATAGGGATTTAACTCTTTGTGGGATTAAGCCAGTTTTTTTCGCATGAACTTAATATTTAAACCAAATATCCATTTCCTCTTAGTTTATTATTAATTAGAAGTATCATTAAACCTCTAATTCTATTTCATTCTCTATTCTAATAGATTCATAAATAGGAATATCAGCTCCCAAGATTTCAATAGAAACAGTTAATGCAAAAGGCACCTCCATCTTATTTTTATCCCATCCTTTGTGTCCCCTTACTGCAAAACTAATTTCTTCAGGTAATTCAAATGATTTCAATACTGTCCAATCTTTTTGCAATGAACTATTGTTACGATTAATATCCAGAACGTCTCCGTAATCACTTCGATTCCTAATTTTCCAATTAAAACCACTTAATCCATTTCTATAAATACTATCATAATTCGGTCCTTCTTCGTCAGGTAGCCGTAGTGCATAGTCTTTGAATTCATCAAAGGATTCTCCAATTTTTGAAGTAGTCCAGTCTAACCAAGTTGACAAATAGGATTTTGTTTTTTGTCTTGTTCTCCTTACTTGTGCGGAATAGGCTAATGTTACTTCTATTACAATATCATACTCATCACCTGGGCTTCTTAATTCTTCAGGTATTTTTAATGAATAAATATGTCCCTCCTCCGCTTTTATTTTTCCTGTATTATAAAACGTAACTCTATGGTCAGTATTCTTAATAACCCTATCAAGTATGGGTAAGCCATATCCGAAGTATTGTACACTTGTTTTTGTTGGATTTAAGAAAAAGTCATCTGGTAACCGTGCTCCTTGTGCTATAAATGCTCTTATTAAATTAATATTCTCATCTGGATATAACTGTTTTAAAATAGCAGCGAGGTATGCAACTTTAGGAGTTGAGAATGAAGTTCCAACACTATCTTTCCCTATTGCACTCCCCCCATGTAATGTAGAACGTATTAATTCTGGCGAAGTAGTTTCATGTTCTCTTATTTGAGGTATCCCATTTTTTGACATAATAACTCCACCTCCATATTCAACAACATCAGGTTTTATTGTATCCCAAATACCAGTACCAATTCTTGAAAACGCAGATATACCATTTTCTCCGCCTATAGAATGCCAGTAATCATCTTCAAAATAAGAATGATTGATGGAACCAACAGATAAGGAAAAACAACTTTGTGAAGGATTTGCCAACTTACAAAATCTTTCTTCAAGATAGTCGGGATAATTTGTCCCTCTTGAAATAAAATCTCGAATAACTTGGAAACTTATATTCCCAGTAGAAATTAGAAATAGAATATCTTTTTCAAAGGATAATCTATCAATAATTGCAGCCCAAGTAGACATGTGTTTCGTTCTGTATGGTGTATTGGAATTTACAGATAGATTATAAATTTCACATTCTTCATTATCTTCAACAATCTTTTTTATTAAGCCTGCAGGATACAAATTTAGCAACCTGTTATGCTCATCTAATATTCTTAAGTTTCTGATAAAACAAGGTAACTTATACGGTGATTCAACTTCTGAGATACCATTGGGATAAAGTATAGCACCGGCAACTTTGGTACCATGTCCTCCGCCTGCAACATGGTCGGCAGTCGACGAATCGTCCATATATGATTTTGAATTTCCCCTTTTTATTGCAGCTTCGATATATTTATGGTTTTCCATAATACCACTATCAATAACCCCAACTTCTATAGAGTTAGCATCTGGAGGAATTATTTCTAACTCAATATCACCCATATAATTTTCAGCTCCGTTAATACCTGATATTTCATCAATTTCAGAAACCTCAAAAACGAATTGGTAATTAACTACCAAATCTTTTAAGCCCAAACCGCAAATCTCAACTTCACAGGAAAAACTATCTTCTAACTCAACTATTGAACTTAAAATACTTCCATAATAAGAAATAAACTCTTCAAAATGGTCTTGTCGCTCCAAAAGTAAATTATCTCTTATTTCCTGTTGTTCTCTATATCTTCGTAATCTTGCTTCTCCTCCTTTTTTCTCTGGGTCAGGCACTTCCCCTATAGGTTTCGCAAATGCAACGGAAACCTCAACACGATAAATTTCATCGTCAACTATTTCAGCCCAACGAGAATACAAATTTTCTGAGAGTATGTGTCTTGGCTTCCATTCTTCTCTATCGCCATCAATTATTTGCCAGAAATCAGCAATTTTACTTGTGCCATGTTTGGAAGTAATAAAACCGCTAATTTTCTCTTCAAGTGTTTTTAGATTATCAAATGATGCTCCTAAAATATATCCATCTTCTTCTTCCGAAATTATCTCAATTCCAAAAGCTTCTAAATCAAATTGAGTATTAATAATATCAGGATTTATTTGAAAAAAAACTGGTGCAGTTGATCCATCTATTTCAGCTAATCCTTGCTCTCCTCTGAGTTTAACAGAACCTTCCCAATCCGATTTTATTTTGGTTGTACTATTTCCAAGAGATACGCTGTGGCCTTGCCTGTCTTGTTTATTTTGAAGAGTTCTTGGGTTTTCACCACCTCCACCATGAAACCGAGGACTACCTGTAATTTTTTGTTGAAATTGTAAATGAGGAAATTTCTCCATAGAGTTACTTGTTAATAGCTCTGTTTTCCTCTAAAGCATCACCAAGATCTTCAACGGAAATTTCATGATTAGAATTGATTATTGCTTTTTTTGCAGCATCGTTGGCTATTTTTACAATGATGGCATAGGACATTCCACGCATCTCGTTAGAGTAATTCTTTAGATCTATTTTTTCGCTGAGCTTAAGTGCTGAAAAAGTTGTTTTAAGTAAAAGTGCAATTTCTTTTTCACCCGGCTTAGAAAGCTCTATAAAGTCGTCGAATCTTCTAAACAGAGCATTGTCTAAACTTCCTTCTAAGTTGGTGGTGGCTATCAAAATACCTTCTCCATCATATTCTTCCAATAATCCAAGTAGGATATTAACTATGCGATGGATTTCACCAACGTCATTTGATGATGTACTGCGTTGTTTGCCTATAATATCAAATTCATCCAATAACAATACGCACGGGAATTCATTAATACTATCGAAAAGTTTTTGCAAATTAGAAGCAGATTCACCCAAATAAGACGAAATAATAGTATCAAACCGAACCTTGTAAAAAGGCAATCCTAAATCCCATGCAATACGTTCAGCCGCCCTTGATTTGCCACAACCAGATGAACCATGTAAAAGAATTTTTTTTCGAGGTTT
>JAUXTV010000175.1 GCA_030679025.1 Candidatus Woesearchaeota archaeon | reverse complement strand
CTTCAAGATATTTGCCAAAGAGGACTACAGTGATAATAACTGACACAGTAAGATAAGAAAGAGAATAGGTACTTACAGAGGAAAAGAAGACAAGGGGGAAGAAAGTTGCTAGTAAGCTATAAAGAAAAAGAATACTTATTCCTAAAGCAACAAAAGTATTTTTATCTACCGTCTTTCTCTGCAAGGCATACCATAATCCTTTGTAAAAATCTAAAGCAGCATAAAATTGTACTGGTAGAGTAAGAAGTAAGAGGATATAGGATGAGATTAAAAAAGTAGGAAGAAAAGGAAAATATTCAGGAAAACTAAGGAGAAGAATAGGAATAGTAAACAGTACTGCAATAACTAATCGCAGTCGTAAGCGATGTAAATGACGTGTTTCTATGAGTCTGATATCATGGTAATTGTCTTGCGCGTCATGACTAAAAGCATGGTAACCTAAGTGCTGTACTACAGTTTGAAAATCTTGAAAAGAGGCTCGTCCATCATGGTCTACTACAGCTTGTTCTGTGCCATAGTTCACTAGAGCTTGCTTAACTCCTACTACTTTTTTCAATTCTTGTTCTAAAGGTCCAGTGCAAGCATCGCAATGCATGCCTTTGATAGTAAAGGTTGTTTTTGGCATCTAACCATCACAGACAACTACACTTATAAAAGGATTTCTCTCATGAAGAAGTAGTTATAGCAAAGAATGCTCAATTATTCTAGTTTCTCAATAATAATAGCAATAACGGGACAGACCTCTGCAGCCATTTTATTGACGTCTAAGTCTTTCTCATCAATAATAAGCTCCCATCTTTTCGTCTTTGCGTTAAAGGTGCCACCAATAAGGTCAACTTTCCCATCAGGATGTGTTTTATAGAATTTTTCTGCGACGCCAGCGCAAGCTAATACACCGATGCATAATTCACGATCGAAGCTGATTTTATATTTAGCCATAGAAAAAACGCTAGGAAAGACACTTATAAATCTTACGCACCTAGATATTTTGCATACAAAGCGCGTGCTTCAGTCTCATTTTTTGCAGTAATCAAGACTCTTCCATCTGGAAAAATAGTTAAGGACCCATATTTCACACAAGTCCCTAAGTTTTTTGCTCCCTGCAGACGTTGAACTAAAGAAGATAAAGAAACTGCATGACCTCGAATTTGATAATGCGAAGATCCACAAAACTTTAGCACAGGATTTGCATGTTTGCCAGCTAAATAATCATAGGTTCCTTTGCACACAGGACAAGAAGTATTTTTTTTAACAGATAGTTGTTCAAAACTGGGAGTCCATGCATTAATATGAAATAAATCTGGAGAAACTTTTCTGTCTAAAAGTAATTGTAAAGTAAAAGAGACTTGTAAGCTGGCAATCAGATGGGTAATACTATTGATTACACCACTAACATCACACGTTTCTAATCCTTGTACAGGTTTGAAGAAACAACGGAAACAGGCTTGTCCAGGAACAAATGCTTTCACATAGCCTTCATCACGAATTGCTGATCCATAGACCCAAGGAATTTTTTGCTTTGTTACATATTCATTAAGTAAAAATCTAGTTTCCATATTATCAGTACCATCAACAATAAGATCTCCTTGAAGCAAGTGTACATTTTCATGATACATATCAGTGACATGACTAACAATCTTAATGCCAGAATTAATTTTTTTCAGATGAGTCAATGCAGCAACAGCTTTAGGTTGTCCGACATCTGCTTCAGTATACAAACTCTGTCTTTGTAAATTATGCTCTTCTACATAGTCTCTATCAATTAAAGTAAGTTTGCCGACACCTGCTCTACAAAGCAAATCAGCCGCTACACTGCCCAAAGCACCAACACCAACAACCACAATATGCTTCTTGCTCAATTGAAGTTGTCCTTGCTTGCCTATATTCTTATACAGTTCTTGACGTGAGTAGCGCATGTGATCCCTTAGAAAATTATACTGTTCCTTGAATAAATGTCTCTACTCTTTGCGTGATTTGAGTGCTGGTTAGATTCGATAATTCCAAAACATAGACCACAGATGTGAGATTATTCATATGGGTAAATGATTCTCCTTGAGTTACATAATTAATATTCCAGTATTTTGCACTATTAGTGGAAACTGCGATCTCATCAAATCTTCCTAATTGATGTTGAATTGTAGTATTTTGTATATAGAGTTGTGTTTCGTGATAGACTAAGAAGTTGGTTCCTAAAGCATTTTGTATGCCTTGACGAATAGCACTGTCTCCTGTTGCTTCATTGGCAAAAGAGCTATAAGTCACTATTAACAATGGTCTAAAGACATTAGTTCCTTCACTGGAAGTGAAATAGCTTGCATTAGCAGCAACGTCACCAGACTCTTCTGCACGAAGCCCTATGCTCCAATTATTTACTCCATTTGATAAGAAGGTTTGGAGATCTTGTGATGCATTGGTAATATTAAATATATTAAAGTTATTAATAACCGATTTATTAGTAAATTGTGCGCCATCCCCCATATCATCATAAAAGGCATTATTACCTTCATCAGTATTCGGATAGAAATTGTTCCCACCAGCCATAGGATAAACACGAATGTCATCATTGGTTGGATCGACAAATTCAAAATACAAGTATAATAGCATATCTTGGATACCAGCGTCATCAGGAATTGAAGTAGTGTCCCAATCCATGTCTGCACGAGCATATGCATAGCCCGGTGTAGGACTCAAATTAGTATCGCCGACACCAATCGTTGTGCCCATACTATAACGACCCCATGTAGCGTCACTTTCCGTGGCATAAGAAACACCACCATCCCATAAAATTTTGGTATAGTCTAAAATGATAGTTGGATCAATATGGACTGGGTAGACTCTCGTTTCGTTCATGAGCCATGTATAGGGTGTTTTTACTGTAAGATAGAACTTATTTTGCCTGTTTTCTACAGTATATTGTATAGAGGTGGTTGCGCCTCGTGCATCAGAAGCTAGAGGTGGTGTAAGGTACAAAGAAGTTATTCCTTGTCTGATTTCAATAGCCTGTGGAGTTGTTTGGGTTGTTTGTTTATCCCAAAGTTGATTATTAATGATAAGTT
>JAUXTV010000109.1 GCA_030679025.1 Candidatus Woesearchaeota archaeon | reverse complement strand
GGGATAAAGTTCTTAGTGCATGAGTGGAACGCATTTCAGCTTTGTTTCCTTTGATACTAAATCTATCTTTTTCTAAGATATAATTGCGTGCTTTGAGTATCTTTGTGATCAATTGACTAATAAATTCCAATTGAGAGGCTCTATTCTCCTCAGTAATTTCAATAAGAAGAACATCATCCCTCTTTTTGAGAGAGGTTGTAAAGGCATCTGCATAGATTTTGCTGATAGTACACAAGACAATATTATCTGAGTCTAAATAAGTTAAGACAAGTGCTTTAAAAGCATCTGAAAATAATTGCATTTGACCTATTTCATCTAAGTAAAGAAGATCATCAGGTTGAAAGTTGCTTACTTTTGGCAAAAGAGATTCTAAATGAGGTATACTTACAAAATACTTAGAAACTTTATACGGTGTGTTAAAAGAAATATGTGCTAAGAGTGCTTTTTCTCCTGCATTTGTCTCTATCTCAAACCCCTCTCTGTCTTTGCCTTTGCGGATTTCTCTAGTGATAAAGCCAACTTTTTTAGGATACTTTGTTATTACTTTTTCTAGAACTGTGGATTTTCCACTTCCAGGCATCCCTGTAATCAAAATATTCTTTAGCATGTTGTTAACGACACTCTTTAATAAAAGGTTAGATTGTTTAAATGGCTTCCTATGGCTGTTTAAAAACAAGGATAGATTTATAATAAGGTAAGTATAATAGAGTAATATGGAAGGCACAGAATCATTTTTTATAGTATATGCTAATCTTCCTATAGAAGAAAGGGACAAAGTAGTTATAGTTATAGATAATGAGCCAATTAGTTGGAATATCGCTTATCAAGAGATAAAAAATAAAACAAAAAGAGGAGAGAAGATTTTAAATACCTTAAAAAAACTCGAAATAATATGACAAGAGAAAATGTAGATTTGGAAAAGCTAAAGAGGGAAATAGTTATAGAAAGACTAAGGCAGGCGCCGCCAAATATAAACATATCTTTTGGATCAGCAGATGGAAAATTTATGAATAGAGATGAGCTAATTAAAGAAGTAAAAAGTGGAACAGTCTTAGGAGAAAAAATAATAAAAATTCAATTGGAATACTTAAAAGCTTTTAAAACAAAAATATTAGTAGAGTGAAAATGGCGTGTGTTTTATTTTCTCGTCCAGATCATGATGTAATATTATCTTATTTATATATTTATAGTAAAGAATTAGTAGCTGCGTCAATTTCTCTAGGACATAAAACAATCAATAAAGAAAAACAGTATGCGACAAAAAGAAACATCGTAGGAATAATTCAGAAACAAAAACCTGAGCTAATAATGTTTAATGGTCATGGAAATGAAAAAGTAATCTGCGGTCATGACAATGAGATTATAATTCAGAGTGATAGTAATGAACAGGTCTTATGTAATACAATTACCTATTCTCTAGCATGTTCATCTAATGCAGAATTAGGGCCATTAGCAGTAGTCAGAGGTGGATGTTTTGTAGGATATGAATCTGATTTTGCTTTGGGAAGAGACCCAGATAGTGAAGCAGTCCCTCACAGAGATAAAATTGCTAAATTATTTCTTGAGCCTTCTAATATTCTCTTTAATTCATTATTAAAAGGAAATGAGGCTAAAGAAGCGGTTGAAAAGGCAAAAAGAAAAATGAAAGAAAATATTTGGTATTTAAACACTACGAACGATTTCCCTGAAGCGTCATATTATGCGCCTTTTTTATTTGGAAACTATCTTTCTTTAGTAGTACATGGCAATAAAAATGCTTCAATTATGTGAATTCATTATTTAATCAATTTAAAGAATAAAGAAAATAAATACAACAATCGATGTAGCTTAGATATCTTTTTTAAAAGATTATAAGTTAATGGACTTCTTGTAAAATGATTTTCTTTGAGAGCATGAGGAAGTTTCTCTGCCATTTCGTAAGTAAGTGTCAGTTCCTATAACAACAAATATAGTATATCTCTTCATTCATAATTTACCTCTATTGTGATCAATAATAGTCTTATAAACATCCCATGCCTGACAACAACCACAACCTTTTTCATAATCTTTACATGTTTTACCATAGAGCTTCTCAAGCAATTCTTCTAGCCATGTTTCATGTGACGCTTGGTCAAAACAGTCATTACATTCCCAATATTCTATTTGTTTTTCTTTTCCTGTCCATTTAACAACATCTACTTTATTACCAAGCACCTTACTGGTTCCTATTTTTTTATAATCTCCTTTACCAACGGGAATTTTCATAGTGCTAAAATAATATCCATTTCTATGATGCCCATCTTCATAGAGAGTAATAGTAAGAGGTTTACCGCAAACCACGCAAGCTCTCTTAATTTTTCTAACTCTTTTTTGTTGAGACATTGAAAGTATTAGTTTATTCAAGGTTTTTATAATCTTCGATAGTTATTTCGAAAATCTTCCGAATTTTCCGGAAACTTTCCGACGCTTTTTAAATTTTTAGCTGTTCTAGTATCTGTTTACTTCTCAAACACCCCTAGAGGATTAATAAATCAAGGAAAAAATATTAGTTTATGAGGTCTTATCTACGAACCTACTATCTTAATCCAGAAATGGTAAAAATTCATGCACATACGTGCGGGGATGGTAATTTATATGTTAAAAAAGAGAAAAGAAGTCCTGGGGCAATAGTTTCAGCTAGAACAGATAAACCATCTATGAGATACATAATAGAATACACTAACACTTGCAACAGATTACTAGACGTAATGACTAAATGTTTTCTTAGTATTTGCCCAGGAATCTATGTTTACAGAGATGAAATAAAAAAGCATAGGGTAATCGCTAGAAACAGAACAATCTATGAACTAATAAAAGATATTGGCTACAAAAATGGAAATGAATGGGATATTCCTGAAGAAATAATCTATAATCAAGAGTTAAGAAGAGTTTGGTTAAGAGCTTTCTTTGATGATGAAAGCAGCGTTTATGAAAATCACATTAGATTATATAACACGAATAAAAACGCAATGATAAAAATTGAGAAAATGTTAAATTTAGAAGGGATAAATACAACAATGTATCAAAGAGTACCTAAAATAAAGAGATATAAAATTTGTTATACTATA
The DNA here is from genome assembly GCA_030679025.1 of Candidatus Woesearchaeota archaeon. Classification (GTDB taxonomy): domain Archaea; phylum Nanobdellota; class Nanobdellia; order SCGC-AAA011-G17; family UBA489; genus JACOVP01. Next base: position 958 of record JAUXTV010000109.1, on the reverse strand, counting down.
AGAGTTTTAGCAGAATCATTCGTAGATTTTAAAAAGATTGGATTTGATCATACTGAGAAAAAGAAGAAATATTTGAAATATCTAAGAAAGAGAATATGCGTAAGCCGGGATTTGAACCCGGATCATCAGCTTGGAAGGCTGAGGTTCTAAACCAGGTTGAACTACTCACGCACAAAAATATGATTCTTGGAATGCTTTATAAAACTTATTCCTTTGAAATATAGTCTAAAAGTTCCTTTGTTAATGGTCTAATCACTGAATTGTGCTTTTCCGCAACCTTAATGAGAGGTTTCCTCAGTCTTGCCTAGTTTTTCTGCGGTTCCCTTCTTGATATCTATGGATTTTTATTACGCCTAAGATCCTCAACTCTTTATTCTTTTTCTCCTGTTGAGATAAGATATAATTCATGGAGTTTTTTCTTCAAAATTCCCTTATCAATCAGTTTTGTCTTATACTCTGAAACCAATGCAGGCGATAGATTGCGGCTTAATGAATATTCAACGACCTCATCGTCCTTGCTCTTGCATAATATAACGCCCACAGAAGGATTCTCATGCTTCTTTCTTACATCTCTATCCAGCGCCTCAAGATAAAAATTCAGCTTACCCAAAAATTCTGGCTTGAAATCTTCAATTTTAAGTCCGAATGCGACTAAACACCGCAATTCACGATGATAGAAGAGAAGATCTATAAAATAATCGCCCTTGCCTACCTGTACTTTATATTCCTCGCCAACAAATGCAAAATCTTTACCAAATTCCAGTACAAATTCCTTAAAGCTACATATGAGTCCACCACGCAAATCTTTTTCAGAATAGTTTTTAGGTAATCTAAGAAAGTCAAATATATAAGTATCTCTAAATACCTCTGCTAACTCTGGTCTAGTTTGTCTCACCACCGGCGAGAGCTTTTTTGTAGAAATCATGCTCCGCTCAAAATAACCAGAATCTATCTGTCT
>JAUXTV010000099.1 GCA_030679025.1 Candidatus Woesearchaeota archaeon | reverse complement strand
AAACCAAAGATTGCTATTCCCATGCATTATGGTGCTGGTGTAGGAAGCGATGCAGATGCAGAAAAATTTAAAACTTTGGCCATGCAATTTTGTCAAGTCCTAATTCTTCCAAAGGCATAGCTTGAGGATCAGGTTTGCTTTCAAAGACAAGATAACCTCGAATACCCTGGGCATTAGAAGGCGCTGGATAGACTCTAAAAATGCAAACAAGACCATTCGCGCTGAATTCGTTAAGTCTTGCAATAAGACACTGTTGAAAACGACCATCATCTGCATATCTCTGAAGACGTGACCAGGGTATACTTTTAGTAACAGGAAAAGAAGTGTATCTGTCAGAGTGTTGAAAAAGTTTAGTCTGACTTCTAATAGCATCAATGAGTATTTTAACAAGTGTAGAGCTATAGCTTCCATCTCCGAAGGGGCGAGCATAAAGTAATGCATCCAGCTCAGGTTTCTTGTCCATTGCAAATATCTCTTCCTTGTTGTTGAAGGAGTTTTGAAGACACATACACTGGTGCTTTGAAACGTTTTGCCAATGTCAGAGCATCACTAGGTCTTGTGTCTAGTTGTAAAAGTTTGTCATCGTCTTCCAATAAGACTGTCGCATAGAAAAAATCATGCTGTATGCGTTCAATCCTTGCATAGTGCATAGTAATTTTATAATTAGTTAAAATATCAAACAAAAGATCATGTTGTGTAGGTCTAATATCAAAAGCCCCCACTTCACTGCGTTTAATAGCATAAGTTTTTTCATAAGGCATAGCTAGCCAGATACCTTTGCAGTCTTTTTTGAAAAGCACTCCTTCTGCAAGAACATCCACATCAACTTGCGTATAGTCTGTTAAGTCAAAAGGATCTCCTAAAGAAAGTAGAGAAGTAGTTGGAGAATCTGTAGGAGCTCTGACTATAAACCCAGTAAGTGAATCTTGGAAAAAATAAATAGCAGAAAATCCAGCAAGAAATAAAATTGCAGAAAGAAGCACTTTACCCCAATGTGATCTCCACCAGAGTCCAACTTGCCACCAAAACATCATAAGAAATACTCCATGGCTTCAGCAACAGTTTCCACTTCAATAACTGTAATGCCAATATCTTCTCCAATGCTTACTAGTTGACCAGGATAAGTAACAGAGCAATAGTCCTGTCCATTATAAGTAGTGCATCTTTCTACACGTGTCATGTTGACTACGCTGCTTCCACTGCCCTTAGGAACTAAAAATAAAGTTGCATCTCCTTCTTTTGCGGCAGCTGCTTTTGCTCGCAGTCCTCCAGCATTTACTACAGCACCATCTGCAGAAATAGATCCAGTAATAATAACATCAGCGCGTAAGTCTTTGCCTTGTAATGCTGCTATAGCAGACACAGCCATAATTGATCCAGCGCTTTGTCCAGCAACTACTCCAGCTTCAGATTTCAAATTATAAATAATATCTAAATTAGAAGTGTCAATGTGAGTATAATTACTTGCAACAATGCTTGCTAGTCTTGCGCTATATTGGGTAGTCACATCTGCCAGAACATTATTCACATTTACTAAAACTAGTCCTTGTCCTTGTCGTACTTCAGTTTCCAGATCTGAAACAACGCCATTGCCTTGTTCATCAACAGCTACAAATTGTGCTTGTACTACGTGTTCATAGTCTGCATCTAAGCGTTGTAAAGGTTTTCCATTAGAAGATTGAAAAACAACTGTAAAAAGGCTACCTAGAGAAACTCCAATAACCACCAATAAAAGGCCAGCGAAAAAAATCTTCTTTTGCATACATATGAAATTCAGTTTCTAAGCTATAAAAACATGTCGTCTTTTCTTCATTACTTGAAAAGCACAAATAATATAAGGTCCATAAAGGAAAAAAGAAGTATGAAAGTAGTTCTGCTTCCAGGCAATAGCAAGGAAAACAAAGCATGGATAGAAGAAATAGAAAAGACGCTGAAAAAAGAGTGCGCTACAAAGGTCATCTACTATGAGCATTGGAAAACAGGTGAAGAAACCATAAATATAGAAGCAGAAGTAAAAAAACTGGAACAGGTAGTAGTTAAAGAAGGTGTTATATTTGCAAAGTCTGCTGGATGTCTTGTGGTATTAAAAGGAATCGCAGAAAAAAGAATCAATCCCAAAAAATGTATATTTGCGGGAGTATCTGTCAGATGGGCTGAAAGTAAAAACATCCCTATAAAAGAATGGCTTAAGAAGAACAAAATTCCGACCGTCATACTGCAAAAAACAGAAGATCCGGCAATCCATGTCAGTGAATTAAGAATCTTATTGCAAGAACTTAAAGTAGAGAATTATACCATGAAAGAGATTCCTGGTAATGATCATCACTATGAAAATATCAAGCAAATAAAAGAACTTATATTAAAAGGAGCATAAAATGTTTATCCACGCTATTGATCCAGTTGTGTTCAGTCTTGGTCCTTTGGAAATTAGATATTATGGTATTATCTATGCTTTTGGATTCATCCTAGCTTATTTCTTGTTACGGTATTTCATTCGCCAGAAAAAACTCCAGATGCAAGAGCAAGAACTGGATACTTATATTATCTATCTCATGCTGGGAGTAGTCCTTGGTGCTCGTCTCTTCGAAATTCTCTTCTATAACTTGCCTTTTTATCTGGAACATCCAGCAGAACTGATAGCAATTTGGCACGGCGGTCTCTCTTTTCATGGAGGTTTAGTGGGAGCTGTTTTCAGTACTTGGTTATTTTGTAAAAAAAAGAAAATACCTTTATTGCACCTCTGTGATTATGTAGTCATTCCAACTGCTTTAGCTTTAGCCTTAGGTCGTATTGGAAATTTTCTCAACGGCGAGCTTCCAGGAAGAATAACTAATGTTCCTTGGGCTGTCCAGTTTCCAGGCGCTGAGGGTTTCCGTCATCCTTCACAACTGTATGAGTCAGTAAAAAATCTTATTATATTTAGTATTTTGTTAGTCAATGTCAAAAAGCAGCATAAGGATGGGTATCTCTTTGGACTATTCTTATTTTGGTATGGCATCTTGCGTTTCTTAGTGGAATATATTCGTGAGCCTGAAACTATGGTTTGGTTCTTGACTATGGGACAGGCATTAAGCGTTCCTTTGATCATTTTAGGCTTGTATTTCATCAAAAAGAAGCGATAACTTTAAATATTACCTGGTATTACTAGGTATTACGATGGAAACTATGTCTCTCAAGCTAGAAAAAAGTTTAGCAAAGAACATAGAAAAAACTATGAAAGAAAATGACTATACAACAAAAACAGAATTCGTTCGTGAAGCTATACGAGAAAAAATATCAAAACTAGAGATGAAAAAAATATTTAAAGTGATAGAAGAATTAAGACGTAAAAATCCAAGAAGAACTACAGATGCAGATTTACGTCGTGCAAGAGAAAGAGTCTCTAAACAATTGGAAGAAGAGTTCAAAGAAGTTCCTCAGGAGCCTTTGGAACTATAATATCTAGAAGTCGTTTAAAATCCCTGTCCCTGCTCACAAGTATAGCTTTATGTTCTCGAGCAAGAAGGGCATGAAAAGCGTCAGCTAAAGGAATATTTCTTTTCAATGCTAAATCGCGAGCTTTTCCAGCATGGTATTGATTATAAGAGATATAGATAAGAAAAGGTCTGTAAGGTTTGAATAATGCCTGAAGTTCATAAAAGGAATAGCCGGCATCTACAAGTTCATTAAGTATAATTTTACTATAAATGATAAAACTGTTGCACTGCATGATTTTATCTAATAATTGTTGAATTAGAGTATATTTAGAGAGATGTTGTTCATTTCTTTCTTCAAAAAGATCCAGCCAT